>JAHECH010000718.1:382-2932 GCA_024641835.1 Deltaproteobacteria bacterium | reverse complement strand
GTCAGGGCTATCCGCCTGTTGGCGATCATGAAAGCCATTACCGGCAACTTGGATATCCCCGGCGGCGACCTGTTCACCCCGAGGCCCAAACTGAAAGATATCACCTCTCCCCTGCCCTCTCCCTCTGTTCCTCCCCTCGGTTCAGTGGAATTTCCCTTGTTCTGCCAGATGCGAAAGGAAGCCCGCGCCCTCTCGATTCCCGATGCCATTCTGGAAGAGCGCCCTTACCCTATCAAGGGGATGATTATCGCCGGGGCAAACACCACGCTGGAGTGGCCTGACAGCGAAAGGGTCCGGGAGGCACTTCAAAAACTCGAGTTTCTCATGGTGATTGATGTGGTACGCTCGCCGGATTGTGAGTACGCCGGGGTCATTCTTCCTGCCTGCACGTTCATGGAACGGGACGAGCATCGAGTGAATGTCTACCTTAATCTCCACCATATCACCCTGCGACGCCAGGTCGTGGAGCCCCTCTACGGCGTCCCTGACCAGATGATCTGGATCAAGCTGGCACAGACGATGGGTTTTGGGGAATACTTCCCCTGGCAAAACTGTAGCGAAGCCATCGATCATTTGCTGAGCGAGGTCGGCTCATCCTATGACAAGCTGATTTCCCAGGGCGGGATCTGTGAATACGAAAAAAGGAAATACAAAAAATATGAAGCCCAGGGCTTCAATACCCCGAGTGGTAAAGTGGAGATCCTCTCCGGACTGCTCGGGGCTGAGGGCTATGATCCCTTCCCGGTTGGCAAGGGTGTCCTCCGCCCGGCCGAAAACGAGGAAGCCTACCCGCTGTTGCTGACCACAGGCGGGAACCTGCTTCCCTATTTGCACTGGCAATATCGTTATATCCCGAGGCTCAGGAAGATGGCACCTGAGCCCCTGTTTGAGATCCATCCCACCAATGCCCTGCGATGGGGCATCTCGGATGGTGAGATGGCCGGCGTGCAGACCGCCTATGGGGAGATTCGCCTGAAGGCACACGTCACCTCAAGAATACGGCCCGACACCATTCATGTGCCTCAGGGTTGGGAGAAGGCGAATGTCAATGAACTGACGAGCGGAAAAAGCCCCGACCCTATCTCAGGATTTCCTAACCTCAAATCCCTCAGATGCCGCATCCGGAAAATAGAATCGCCTTGCAGGGCTTCGCAAGAGTGAACGGCTCTCACGTGATGAAGGATCAAAGAGAATGATTTTGAAAGAGACCTCCCGCGGCCCCTCAGGCGTTTCTAGTACCCCTGTGTCCAGCAAAAAATGAGGGACATATTCAGCCCCTGTAGGAGGAAGCTTCTGCTTCCGATCATCGGGACGAGAGAGAAGTCCCTCCTGCAGGCGAGAGGGTGCGCTTATACTAATATTTCGGCGCCGGCAGTCTGAGGTCTTCTGCGATGACCTTATAGCAATTGTAACTTGAGCCACGTGCTATGCCCGGCCCACCATAGACACCGGATGAACACTGGTAGAGGTTCTTGACAAAGGTCCTGTACCCTCCGGGGATTCCTCTGAAGCGCCCGTTCTGCACACCGCTGCAGTTCCCTTCACACCAGCCCCCTTCCTTCATGTCCAGGTGAGTGTCCTGGATATCCGTAGGGTTGGTGATGCGATTGACGATGAGGTTATCTTTCGTCATGTTCGGAGCATACTCCTCCCACCGCTCGAAAAGGACATCCACAAACTGCTCGGTCATCTGTTTCCATTCCTTCCTGGAAAACAACCTTGCAGGACAGGTGAACTCCTCGACATGCAAAGAATGCTTTCCTGCAGGGACCCTGCTGGGATCCCAAATGCTGTCAGGCGCCGTGAGGATAAACATTTTGGAAGGAATGCCGAAAAGAAAGATCTCATGCTGGTACTTATCTTCGAAAAACCCGAGATCTTTGGGTGCGAAATAGGTTCGAGGCGTGGCGTTGACGTCAGGGTTGTCCTTTGCCACTTTGTAGTTAGGAAGTTCATGAACCCCCACGGTGCCCCAAAAAAGCTCTCCTCGATCGAACTGGTAGACGCGAGCCTTGCGTTTCATGTCGTCCGTAATTCGATCCTCCCCGATAAGACGCAGAAAAAGCTGAGGAGACGCGTTATCCGAAACCACCAATTGCTTTGCAGAAACCTCGGTGCCATCCATGAGCTTAACTCCGGTGGCTCTGCCGTTTTCAATGAGGATTTTCTGCACTTCTGAGTTAATGAAGTATTCGACACCGCGTTTCTTCCCGGCGGAAACCAGAGCATTGGTGATGGCCTGTGTTCCACCTTTGGCAATCGCGGCCGTTTCCCAGCCTAAGGTTAAATGAATCGTCGAAATCGCAATGTATATCCCAGGCACGTCATCGGGAAAGCAACCCCACGATGTACAAAATCCCCTCTCGGTCAATATTCTCAGTTCGTCACTTTCGAAGAAATAGCGGGCAAGCTGCTTGCAGGTCATAAACTGCATGGGCAGTTCCAATCCGCTCTTAGGATCATCGAAAAGCTTTTCCAGCGGGTCAGGCACGCCCCATGGCGTGGGAGGCGAATACCTATACTTGCCGTAAGCTGGGCGCCACTTATCCC
>JAHECH010000718.1:0-372 GCA_024641835.1 Deltaproteobacteria bacterium | reverse complement strand
TATATTTTTCGGTGAGATCCAGGTAGGTTTCTGCATCCGTTTTGGAAAATCGCGCAATCTGATCATAGGTCTTTTTGACGTTTTGCTCATTGAACTTTGTTTCGCCCGTCTTGGGATCGACCACCGTGAACGCCGCATAGGCGACATAGCTGGTCTCGTCATCAAAGATAATGGCCTCATTAGTATCCGGGAAGGTATATTCCAGTCCTTCCTCTCGAAGATTAAATTCCTTATAGGCCGGATGGCCGTAGTAGCGTGTAAAATGGGCGCAAAAATTCCCGCGAAATCCGGGAGAGGGGAGATCCTCCGTGATCGCTCCCCCGCCCAAATGATCCAACCGCTCAAAGACCCCAACCTTCAATCCTGCCTTGG
>JAHECH010000717.1 GCA_024641835.1 Deltaproteobacteria bacterium | reverse complement strand
TTTTGTCAAAATTCTAGAGAAGTGACGCCGGAAATCGCTGCTTCACGCCCCGACCATTGTTTACATCAAGAAAAAGTCCTCGCGGGATTGCCCGTTGCTCTTGTAAAGGCCGGGCAATCGACCCTGTTAGAATCTTTCCCAGATACGACCAATTCCGTCTTTATCGTTGACCTTTTTTCGCAAGTTCACTATATTTCAGTCCCAGAAGGCAATGTTGGTCCGGTTCAAGAACGCCACGTCAAAAGAACTGTTTACAAAAGGCGCAGACACCCCCATACTGGCAACTATTAGCCACGCCTTTCGGATGTCCATCCAAACCGATGTTTCATAAAGAAAGTTTCTTTAAGGACTTGATGAGTTCGTCATTATGACGATGAATGCAGGCGGTCTTTATCGGGAATATGCCCGGCTGAAAGAGATCACAGGAATCCATTCACTTAGCGCATCATCTGCCAGTGGTTGCGATGGTAGCGGGTGGGAAAAAACTGCTCCTTATTAAACTCGCCTACATAGGCGATACAGTCAGCCTCCTCCCGGTAGTGGAAAACCTCATGGAAAAGGCGCCCTACCATACCGTGGATGTGATGGTGAACGGAGGGAGCGAGGAACTCCTCGCCCACCACCCCGGGATTCGTAAGGTATGGGGCTACGATCGCCGCCGGGCAAAGAGAACCGTCTTCTCATCTCTGGCCTATCATGCGAGCATCATCAGCCGCCTCAGGGTTGAGCGCTATGACATGGTCATCGACTATACTTACGGCGATAGATCGAGCTTCCTCTCTTTCATGACCGGCGCCCGGCAACGCATCACCTACCAGAGCACCAACACCTTCTCCCGCATTCTCATGACCCATTTTATTCCTCTCGATCCCCTCAAATACCACATCGTGGATTGCCATCTTGAATCACTGAAGCCCCTCGGAATTCATGATTTTGATCGGAAAATGACCATGCACCTTCCTCACGCTGTGCTATCTGAGACAGACCAGCGCCTTCATAATTCAGGAATCGCGCCGGGGAGAACTAAAGTGGTGATCCATCCCGGGGCTCGGAAGCGGTTAAGGGAATGGCGGCCGGAAAGGTTTGGGGAAATCGGTCGCCGTCTCAAAGAACTTTACCAGGCAGCCATCATCCTGATTGGCGGTCCCGGCGATGAAGTGTCTGTAGAGAACGCGGAAAGGGCCATGGGATTCAAAGCTGATTTCAAGTCCACGGAATTGAGCCTTATCGATCTCGCCGCGCTCCTGAAGCGAAGCCATTTGTTCATAGGCAATGACTCAGGCCCCGGGCACATTGCCGCCGCTGTCCACTGTCCGACGGTCACCCTTTTTGGTTCCACGTACCCGCACATTTGGCGGCCCCTGAATCCTGAAGGAGAGGTGGTGTTCAAGAATGTGCCGTGCTGCGGTTGCCGCCAGGAAACCTGTATCCGACCCGAAGCGAACTGCATGGATTTGATCGAAGTCGAAGACGTGTGGGAAAAGGTGGCAAAGCTATTAAAACAGCACGAGGTAGAGCCTTTTCCCTGATATCTTTCGCAAAGACGGGGATTTTCCATAGGAGGGACTTTTCATGGCTGAATTCAGGAGAACGTATTGTGGCTTATGTCATCCTCGATGCGGTTTGAAGATTGAAATAGATAACGGTAGAGCAGTCAACGTTACGGGAGATCCCGATCATCCCATTTCCCGGGGAAGAATATGCGACCGAGGGAGGCTGATGATCGACCACCTCTACCACCCGGACCGGCTTAATTTTCCGCTGAAGAGAAAAGGCGAGCGTGGTTCCGGCCAATGGGAGCGCATCACCTGGGAGAAGGCCCTGGGGGAGGTCTCGGAGAAGCTCGCCCGCCTGCGCGATAAGCACGGCCCTGAAACCCTTGCTTTTACCCACGGCACCAAACGCACGTATCATTGGGACGGCCGGAGATTCTATAACATTTTCGGTTCTCCAAACATGTGTGGAGCGAACAACGTCTGCATGTGCCCGACCCAAGCCGTGGAGTTCGCCACATACGGGGGTTTTGTCAACGGCGATTTACGGCAAACGAGATGCGTGGTCGTATGGGGCCATGCTCCATCGCAATCTAACCCGATTCTCATGTACCCAGAAATCCTGGCTGCGAAGAAAAACGGCGCCAAACTGATCGTGGTTGATCCACGTCGGATCAGTGAGGCGGAAAAGGCGGACTTGTGGCTCAAGATCAGGCCGGGTAGCGACCTGGCACTCATGCTTGCCTGGCTGAGGATCATGATCGACGAAAATCTTTACGACAGGGACTTCGTGGCGAGGTGGACCGTGGGTTTTGATGAGCTCAGAGCGGCCGTGGCAGGATACACCCCGCAAAGGGTGGCGGATCTAACGTGGTTGGCACCCCAGGAAATCGCGGATTCCGCACGCATGTACGCCGCCAGCAAACCCGCGGTCATCACTTGGGGCTTCGGCATTGACAAGCAGGGCGTCAATGCAACCCAGGCAGCGCGCGCCCGCTGCCTTATCAGGGCAATCACGGGGAACCTGGATGTACCGGGCGGCGAAATCCTTGGATGGGCTGACCCTGTTGGCAAGATCATCGGTGATGACACCATGGAATTCAACGATGCCCTGCCCGTCCTTCAGCGAGCCAAGCAACTGGGCGCGGATGAATATCCCTTCTTCGGCTTTCCAGGCTGGGAGCGAAACGCCGAAGCAAACCGGCGGCTTCCTCCTGAATACATGCACCCACCTCTCGCCGATATGACATGCGTCGCCCATGCGAGAGCGGTTTTCGATGCGATCCTGACAAAGAAACCGTATCCGGTCACGGCGGCCATCTCCCTCGCCAGCAACCCCCTCCTCTCCCTGCCCAACACCCGTCACGTTTATGAAGCGCTGAAAGCCCTCGATCTATACGTTGTGGCCGAATACTACCTCACCCCTTCAGCCGCGCTGGCGGACT
>JAHECH010000081.1 GCA_024641835.1 Deltaproteobacteria bacterium | reverse complement strand
CTTGCGTAGTCAGAAACAAGACGATCTCGAAGGTCAAACACATCCATGACGATCAAGTTCCTCCGGAATGTGTACTATCTAGAGACGCGGCGCCGCGACTTACGTTCAATAAGCGCAGTCTTAAGTCTGACTTTTGTCATATCGGGACAAAAGGCTTGAGCCCCTATCTAAAATGCAAAACCCCGTTGCTTGCATTGAGAACGGGGTTTGCATTAGGCGTCAGGTGCGGTCGGGTTATACTCGGCCAAAAGCATGAAGAGGAACGTCTGCGATGCAAGGCAAATTGCTTGAACAATTGATTCTTGCAACAGAAAGTCTCGTTAAAGGTTTCCTATCGTTAACATATAGGGGGCCGGTAAGTCCAACAATTTTCACGCGACAGATGTCACAACACCGCCAACGATGTAGGCGCTTTGAGCGCTAGCCTGCATCTTGCTCACTAGCCCAGATTGTCCTTGCTTTCTCTATCAGCTTGAACACCCCGTCATCGTCCGGTTATTGGAGATGTCATCGACTCAGCTAATTACTGAGTGCTCCAAAATTTATGTTGCCCGACCTCCATCGATTGGGTATGCAGGCAGGTTAGACGGGGTTGAGACATCTACTCCGGGCAGGGATCTCCTTAGAAAGGTGTTTGGGTTGGAAATAGGGTTGGAAAATGATCGCTTTGGCAGTAAAAGTAGAGTTTCAAACTGTGATAAAACATCAATAATTTCAACTGGTGGGCGATGCGCGACTCGAACGCGCGGCCTTTGGTTCCGGAGACCAACGCTCTATCCACCTGAGCTAATCGCCCCCATAGCTGAATAATCTTTACCAATTTAATTCCCTTCCGTCAATAGGCAGTGAGCACATCTCAGGAACGAAGGGCCTGGAAAGAGGAGACGGGTAATGTTTAGAAGCTTGAGATTTCTTTAATGATAATATGAGACAGTCTTGACAGTATGAGATATTTGTGTTATTAAAAATCAATTGGGTTTAAACTAATTGGAAAGCAGGTATGCCAAGGCAGAGGTCCAATAATGAAAGACAATGTTCCAGTCACGGAAGGGGAAATGGACACAGGGGAGGAACTGCTCAACTTTGACCTGGAGGATCTTGCCTCCGAAAACATAGATGAGAATCCCCTCGAAGAAGATGAGGAGGCCATTGATCTGGTTGAACTCGTGGAGAAGGGTGACGAGGAAGTGATCAGGGGTGCCAAATTGAAAGGCTCCCCTGAAGGAAGACCTTCAGACACTGAGCCTGATCTCGAACTTAAGACAGATGAAATTGAGGAGATTCAGGAATTGGATTCAGGCGAGGCGGCGCCAAAAGAACCAGACGTTCTGGACTTTTCGGATATTACTCTGGAAATGAGTGACGCGGAAGTCAAGGAGAGGGAGGCAAGGGACGTTTCTGAAGGGGATGAAATCACAGAAACCGATCTTGACGGTCTGCTGACGGAAGAGACCGAAGAAACCGTTCGTTTAGAATTCAAAGGTGAGAAGCAGTCCGGAGCCGCAAAGAAGGGCGAAGAGGAGGAGATACCGGAGCCAGACTTTGGGGACCTGCTGGAGGAGGAACTTGAGGAGGAGTTTGAAGTGGAAGAAGGAGCTGAACCAGAGACGCAGCGGCTCAGCTTAGAACGGCAAGGCATCGCGACACCAGGAAGTGGAGAGGTGAAGATCCAAGCCCCCTTGAAAAGAGCCTTCACCCGCCTGGAGGAGGGCCCTGAAACCACAGCAAAAGAGCCGGCCACGGAGGAGCAGGAGATCGGAGGGATCACGGAGGAACAACTGGAAGCTGTGATCACAAGGGTGGTTGAGGATGTGGTAGAAAGGGTGGCGAGGGAAACCATGACCAACGTGGCGGAAAAGCTGATCACCGAAGCGATTGAGGCGCTGAAGAAGAGCATCGAATCCAGCTCAGAGGGGTAAGCTGAAAAAAAACAGCTTTGAAATTTGAGGTTTTCATGTTTTAGTAGGGGGTTGCAGGGGTAGCAACCCCCTTTTCATTAGCCTGAGGAGAAAGATCAGATGCAGAATG
Source organism: Deltaproteobacteria bacterium (assembly GCA_024641835.1). GTDB lineage: Bacteria > Desulfobacterota > DSM-4660 > Desulfatiglandales > HGW-15 > JAHECH01. The sequence goes on along the minus strand of JAHECH010000081.1, from coordinate 8,929 downwards.
AGATCATGGGTAAAGGGTATGAACCCGCTGAGGTGGAAGTGCGATGGTACCAATACTGGGAGCGTAATAATCTCTTCAGAGCAGAGGCCAGATCGGATAAGAAATCATTTTGCATTGTGATTCCCCCTCCCAACGTGACTGGGTCCCTTCATATGGGCCATGCTCTTAACAATACGCTGCAGGACATTTTGTGTCGATACAAGCGGATGAGAGGGTACAATGTCCTCTGGCAGCCGGGAACAGACCATGCAGGAATCGCGACTCAAAATGTGGTGGAGAGGGATCTTGCCACCAAAGGAACAAACCGGTACGAAGTAGGGCGGGAGAAGTTCATCGAAATGGTGTGGGAGTGGAGAGCCAAATATGGAGGAGTGATCGTTAACCAGCTGAAGAGGCTTGGAAGCTCATGTGACTGGAGCCGCGAAAGGTTCACGATGGATGAAGGCCTCTCGAAGGCTGTGAGAGAGGTTTTTGTAAAGCTTTATGAGGAGGGATTGATCTACCGAGGGGACTATATTATCAATTGGTGCCCCAGATGTCATACAGCCCTCGCTGATCTGGAAGTAGAGCATGAAGAGATGGAGAGCTCTTTGTATTATATCCGTTATCTGTTCGAGGATGGAAAAGGCCATGTGACAGTAGCGACTACCCGACCAGAGACTCTTCTAGGGGATACGGCTGTAGCTGTACACCCCGAGGATGAAAGGTACAAGGAGCTGTCAGGGGTCAAGGTCATCTTGCCGATCTTGAAAAAACTCATCCCTGTGATTCTCGACAAATATGTGGACAGGGAATTCGGTACAGGAGCCCTGAAAATCACCCCCGCCCATGACCCCCACGACTTCGAAATCGGCAATACCCATCATCTCGAAAGGGTGAAGGTCCTCAACGATGACGGCACGATGAACGACTTGGCCGGCCCTTACAAAGGGATGGATCGGTTCAAATGCAGGGAGAAGATCCTTGAGGACCTGAAGCAGGAGGGCCTTCTTGAAAAAGTTGAGCCTTACCACCACGCCGTAGGGCACTGCTACCGATGTAAAACCATGATTGAGCCCATTCTGTCCAAGCAGTGGTTTGTCAGGGTGAGCCCCCTGGCGGAGAAAGCCGTCGACGCGGTGAAGGATGGGCGGACAAGAATCATTCCCTCCACCTGGGAAGCAGTCTATTTTGACTGGATGAACAATGTCAAAGACTGGTGTATCTCCAGGCAGATATGGTGGGGTCATCGAATTCCCGCATGGTACTGCCAGAAATGCGGGGAAGTGATCGTGGCAAGGGAGGAACCCAAACAATGCTCGCATTGTCATACCCATGATCTCACCCAGGAAACCGATGTCTTGGACACATGGTTCAGTTCGGCTCTATGGCCTTTTTCAACCCTCGGATGGCCAGACGAGACTGATGAACTGAAGACATTCTACCCCACCGCATCCTTGGTCACGGCTTTTGATATTCTTTTCTTCTGGGTGGCCAGGATGATGATGATGGGGCTTCATTTCATGGGCGATGTGCCTTTCCGCGATGTCTACATCCATGCCCTGGTGAGAGACGCCTATGGCAAGAAGATGAGCAAATCAAAGGGAAACGTGATTGACCCCCTTGAAATCATGGATCAATTTGGTACGGATGCGTTTCGGTTCACTCTGACAGCTCTTGCCGCCCAGGGGAGAGACATCAAGCTTTCCGAGGACCGGGTTGCCGGATATCGGCACTTTGTGAACAAACTATGGAACTCCGCGCGTTTTGTCCTCATAAATTTGGATGAACTACCGCCTGGGATACCAGATGGAAACTATACCCTTCCGGAGCGATGGATTCTGACGCGGCTGAACCAAGTGAGCGAAGAAGTCAACAAAGCCCTCGATGAATACCGGTTCGATGATGGGGCCAATCTTTGCTACCAATTTGTATGGCATGAGTTCTGCGACTGGTATCTGGAGATGGTTAAACAGAACCTTTATGGGGAGGAGGAATCCTTGAAGCAGGGGTCGCGATTTGTCCTTCGAAAGGCGCTCATGGCGGTCTTGACGCTGCTGCACCCTTTCATGCCTTTTGTCACAGAAGAGATCTGGCAGAGGCTTCCCGGCACGACCGGGAGTATCATGATCGCGGAGTTCCCCAAGGCTTCAGATTTCGACAGAGATGAAAAGGCACTTAGGGAGATGGATCTACTGGTGAGCATTATCGGAGCGATCCGGAACATTCGGGGAGAAATGAATATTCCCCCGTCTAAGAGGGTAGATGTTCTCATTGAAGCGCCTGACATCAACAGTCACAGAACCATCCTAAGCAATCTGGAGCACATTCTGAACCTGGCCAAGGTCCGGTCCGTGAAAGTGGATTCCAAGATCCCTAAGCCAGAGGCTTCTGCGACCGCCGTGTCCGGAGAAAACCAAGTGCACGTGCTCCTCAAGGGCCTTTTGGATTTCGAGCAAGAAAAGAACAGGTTGAGCAAAGAAATCAATAAGCTTCTGAAGGAAATCGATTTTTCAGAAAAAAAACTCTCCAACAAAGACTTTATTGAGAAGGCCCCTCAGGAGATCATTGATAGCGTAAAGGAAAAGGTGGAAGTCATTCGTCTTCAGTTGGAGAAGATGAAACGGAACCTGCATTTCTTTGAATCCATGCAAAGCTGAACGCCGTGTCTCCACTCCAGTCTCTCCCCATGGAGAGATTAGGGTTAGGGAACAAAAAGTCACAGGGTAGGTCCAGATGCAGCCTTATGCTATTGAAGTTGAGCACGTATGGTTCTCCTATGAGGGAACGAAAGTACTCTCTGACGTTACCTTTTCCCTTGCCAAGGGTGAATTCCTCGGCATCATCGGTCCCAACGGCGGGGGCAAGACGACCCTCTTGAGGCTGATGTTGGGCATACTGAAACCAGAGCGGGGGAGAATCCGCATTCTAGGTCAGGAACCCAATGCGGCAAGTCACAGGATGGGATACGTGCCACAGAATATGGACTTCAATCGTGGCTTCCCAATATCTGTCATGGATGTGGCGCTCATGGGCCGTCTCTCCAGGTCCCGTATTGGAAGAGGGTATTCTCAGGAGGACCGGGAGAAGGTGCAAGAGATTCTGGAATGGGTTGGCATGAGGGATTACCGCTCCAGACCCATTGGAAAGCTCTCAACCGGTCAAAGACAGAGGGTTTTTATAGCGCGGGCTCTGGCCACAGAACCGGAAATCCTTTTCCTCGACGAACCCACAGCCAGCGTGGATATCGATTTCCATACTGACCTCTATGACTTGCTCAAAGAGTTGAACAAGGAGGTCACCATCGTGGTTATCACCCACGATATCGGTATCGTCTCCAGCCATATGAGATCCATCGCTTGCGTGAACAAGCACTGCATCTTCCACGAGGGAGGGGAGATTACCCAGGCGATGGTTGATATGGCTTATCAATGTCCCGTGGATCTTATCGCCCACGGCCTGCCTCACCGGGTTCTACACACCCACGAGGAGGAATGACATGTGGGATGCGCTTCAGTTTGAATTCATGAGAAATGCCCTGCTGGCGGGTTTTCTGGTCAGTGTGATATGCGGTATCCTGGGAACCCTGGTCGTGGTGAACAGAATTGTTTTCATTTCCGGAGGCATAGCGCATGCGGCCTACGGTGGAATCGGCCTCGCCTTATACCTGGGGCTCCCACCTGCCGTAGGAGCTACGTTATTCTCTCTTGTCGTTTCCATGGTGATGGGGATAGCGAGTTTGAAAAGGAGGGAGAGAGCGGACACAATCATCGGTGTCATGTGGGCTCTGGGGATGGCTCTCGGCATTATCCTCATTGATTTGAGCCCCGGTTACGGTGTGGATCTGATGAGCTATCTTTTCGGCAGCATTCTCTCAGTCCCTAACCCCGACATCTGGTACATGGTTTGTCTGGCTGTCTTCGTGATCCTCATTGCCCTGGCCTTCTACAAAGAGTTTATGGCCATGTCCTATGATGAGGAGTTCGCTTCTGTCACAGGAATTCCCGTCCGCGTTCTGTACTTTACTTTGCTGGGTTTGATCTCCCTCGCTGTTGTGACAATTATTCGTGTGGTCGGCTTGATCCTTGTCATCGCCCTGCTTACCATACCTCCTTATATTGCCGAAAAATACACTATTTCCCTGGGGAAAATGATGGTCTTTTCTTCTCTCCTGGGGATCCTATTCACCCTGGCAGGTCTATGGTTCTCTTATTCCTATAATCTCTCCTCTGGAGCCACGATTATTATGGTCGCCGGGATAGCATTTTTCCTTTCCATGGCCATTGATTCTATCAGGGCGCGTATCAAGCCCATGAGGGAGAGATAACCGTTGCGGATCTATTTGGGCTGAAAATATTCCATGGCAAATCGGGGAAGAGAAAAAGCAGCGCGGTGAATTTCGTGGGTATAATACTTCAGCCCCTTGAGGGCCTTTGCTCTCTTTTCATCGATGTCCATGATAGGGTCTCTCCCAAGAGAGCAGAAGTAAAAACCGATCAGCCCGCTTGGGTATGTAGGGACGACGGTGAAGTAGTAGCCGAGTTTGGGATAGATCTTTTTAGCAAAGGAGTAGACGCCCTCGATCACACGCTGGTGGAGATAAACTGATTCACATTGGGTCACTGCGATTCCTTCGGGTGAGAGTGCTTTTTTCACGTTCAAATAGAACGTCTTCTGGAATAAAACCTGGCCGGGGCCGAAGGGATCGGTGGAATCGACAATAATCACCTCATAAGATCCTGGATGGACGTCAACAAACTTCGCTCCGTCCTCATAGAAGATGCTGACTCTGGGGTCATCGAGAGAAGAAGCCTGGGAAGGAAGATACTCACGACAGACATTCACCACTTCCTCATCGATTTCACAGAGGTGAACCGAGTCCACCTCGGGATGCTTGAGGACCTCCCGGACAACTCCGCCGTCCCCGCCGCCGATGACCAATACTCGCGAAGGACGCGGATGAACGAGCAGAGGAACGTGACTGATCATCTCGTGGTAGGCAAACTCATCAAACTCCGTAAGCATGGTGATACCGTCAATCACCAGGATTCTTCCCAGCCCTTCTGTCTCCGCGACCCAGATCTCCTGGAATCTCGATCGGGTGCGGCAGAGGAAATCCCTGATTTTCACGTTCAGGGTACAGCCGGGCACAAATTCGATGCTGTCCTGGAACCAGAGACCCATGAACTGGTCTTTCTTCGGTTCGAGGGATACCACATCTCTGTTTTTTTTGCGCGCTTTTGCCATGGCACTACCACCTCGAAGTAGGTGTCGAGGAAATTCTCCAATGCGAAAATATACGGGAACTTCCGTTGTGGGTCAATATGAAAGTGATGCAGAGAGCTTCTTCCTTGCAAGGCATCGAGTAATTCACAAAGCCCAAAAACCTCTCTGTGTCCTGCCTCCGTGGTAAAGATATTTCTCCGAAGGTGCGGCTGAACGGTATTGCAACACAGGCGGCCTTTGTACACAAAGATTCCCGTCAGGGAGGATGAGCTTGTGAGATGGAGTATTTCTTCAGGTTCTAGGAAACAAGAGGCTGGCACTTTGCCGGACGGCATCCAGAACCAGATCAGGGCGATCGAAAAGTTTGCGCCCCGAGAGTACACAAAGGAGAGGCAGGTCCATTATTACAACTATGGGATCTTGACCGAGTACCAAAAACCTCTTCACGACCTGTTGAAGGCCATATCCGACTGCAAGGGGCCGGCTCAAAAGGGTGACACGGCTCAATTGCTCAAAGCGCTCTTTTGCAAGACGAAGGATTTCTACGACCCTAAGCAGAGGCTGAGCCCTGATCAAGCCATCGAGGATAGGGAACTGAGGAGGAGACTCCGTCAGGTGTTGCTGATATTTTATAAGAGAGAAAGAACTGCGGACTCGGAAATCCGATCATACCTTCAGGAGCTGACAGGCGGGGAGAAGGAAAGCAGGCCGAAATAAATGATCTGACCGAGGCAAATGGCGGATTTTCTCATTGACTAACACGGGCGCATTTTTTATTAGATAGAAGCTTTTTCGAAAGTTCGCACAGAGGAAAGGTGCACCCCCGGGGTTGATCAGTAGAAGGTAATGAAGTCCACTAATTAGGTAGGTGCTTTGAAGCGTTGCAAGCGCTTGGAATCATAACAGGAGATATCGTACGTCTATGGCAAAACATAAGAAAGTGGAAAGAAGGAAAGAGCTGGATCGTCGGCGCAGGCGAAGAGAGCAGAGACTGAAACAGAGGGCAAAGGAAAAGGGGCAACAGGGGACCTCTCGGGGTTCCGCCTGACTACCCTAGCAATGCCTTGGGTACCCACCAGGATTATCCTGAGGGGACTACCAGAATCATGAATATGAAAGAAATTGGCAGCCGCCAAAACCCCGGTTTCAAAAGGTTTTTGAGGATTCTGAGCGGACAGGGGGCGAAGAAGCACGGCCTTGCCTTATTTTCGGGGCTCAAGCAGGTAAAAGAAATTCTTGAGGAGTTCCCGATTCATTGTGAAGGCCTCATTTTCGATAAGACACGGGGCCTGCCAGCAGGACTTTTACTGCAGACCCTTCAAAGTTATGCGTTCTCTTCCCAGCTTTTCAAGGAAATTGACGCTCTTGGGACGCACCAGCCTGTATTGATCGTGCGCGTGCCGCCCATTCGCCCCTGGGATCCGGCGGTCCCATCTCCCGGCTGCACTCTCTTGATTCCCTTTCAAGATCCGGGCAATGTCGGAGCGGTGATTCGTTCCGCGGCGGCCTTTGGAGTCACAAAATTAGTCATCCTCAAGGAGGCGGCGCACCCTTTTCATTACAGGTCCACAAGAGCGGCTGGAAGCGCCCTTCTCAGGGTATCCATTTGTGAGGGGCCTTCGATAGGGAACCTGGAAACCGGTTCCACGCCCCTCATCACCCTTTCTCCCAGAGGTAAGGAAATCAGCGAATTCAGGTTTCCGCCCAGTTTCTGTCTTTTGCCCGGTCTTGAGGGGCCAGGCCTTCCGCCGGATCTTAGACATATGCAGTCGCTCTCAATCCCCATGGAGCGGGGTGTAGAATCCCTGAATGCCGCCCTTGCCACGGGGATTGCTCTTTATGTATGGAGGAGCGGAAAGGGAAAAGCGCGCTCCAAAACCGATCGTGCATGAGATCACCTCTTTATTCCCAAAGAAAACGGGCTCCGAGAAATCAGCTTAGGACTTGACATGTTTCGAATGGGAGAGTAATAAAAGCTCTCCTGATTTTCAGTTGAGACGTAAAGGAGTCGTTAAAATGGCATCGGATACACAGAGGGCCAAAAGAATTCGTAACTGGAAGAAAAAGCCGAACAAGGGCAACCTTAAAGCGGACATGAAGCGGACTGACAGGAACCGAGAGATCTTGAGGGAATTGGCAGCAAAAGAGGCCAGATAGTCATCATCGGAATGGAGAGGAGCAAGAGCCTTCTTCACGCATCTTCGGTAGGACTTCCGCTGCCGCTTTCCAGGTCGCAATTCCTCCTCAATTCAATAATTCGAGGCATTTCTGCAGGACTTCCTCAGGCTCTATAATCTCTAGACATCGAGGCTGCTCGCAGTGCTGTTTCCTGCAGGGGCGGCAATCAAGTTCCCTGTAAACGATTCTATAAAGATCAGGAGATGTATAGGGTCTCGTGTACGTGGGATCTTCCGGACCGAATATAGCTACCAAAGGGGTCTTGAGAGCTGCTGCGATGTGCATAGGCCCGCTGTCATTAGTAATGAGAAGATCGAGTTTGCCGATCACATAAACCAGGTCGTTCAGCGTTAGCGTTCCAGCGAGGTTTATGTAGGGGAATTTCATCTTGCCCTGGATTTGCTGGGCGATGTGTTCTTCTCCGGGACCGCCGAGTATGATTACTTTAGCAGCAACATGTTCAACGAGACGATCAGCGACGTAGGCATAATGGGCCGGATTCCATCTCTTTTGTGGTTGATCAGCACCAGGATTGATGCCAATCAGTTTCGATTGGTCGTCTTTCCCTTCACTTGATGAAATAAGACCTGCCCACTTTGTTTCAACCATTCTATCCCAGAAAACTTCGATTCCTTGCTCGTCGGGCACACCACCAGCCAAAACAGCAATGTCTGTCATTGCGTCCACGAAGTGCCGGTTATGAAATATCTTAACAGGAGCTTTTTTATCGATGAAGAGAGCGAATCCTTTCGAGTCATGGCCGACCTTTTCACCTGCCTTGAGCAGTCGAAAGAGAAGCCCCATTCTGAGAGCTCCCTGCCGGGACACGACGCGATACAGGTTCACCGCCGTATCGAAACGGGTTTTTCTCAGCTGGAGGAGGGTCTTGAGAATGCCAAAGATCTGAGATTTTTCCTTTCGAAGTTCTCTGATGGGAAGGCTCCATACGTGATCCACATAGGGATAGTTTCTGGCAAGCGTCGCCGCCTCCGTGCTTGTCAAAAGGTGAAGGCTCTTGTTGGGAACGCCATTTTTCAACGCTCTAATAGCCTTTGAGGCGAGGATAAGATCCCCGATTCCTGCGACTGTGACGGCAAGGATGTGGTTTCCGTTCTCTTTCATTTAACAAGGACCGCTTCAACCGTCAGCGCCGGAAAGACCCTCAGGGGGCTTTGTTCATAAACATTCGGAAAAAGATTAAATAAGGGCTCCAAGATAAAGTTCCAGACGGACAGACGCTTGCCAAAAGTCAACTTGGCTTTGCATGATGAAAATTTGAAGTCAAAATAGCCACAGTCTCTAGTATAATAAGAAAAGGTGTTGTATCCGAAGAAATGACGGTGGGTTGGATCCTGAAAGGCGAATTGCCAGGTGAAGTGGGGAACGGAAATCCTGGCTATCCCTCCTTTTCTTAATACTCGATGTCATGACTGTCCAATTAATGGATGAATAAATCCAACTGGTTGTCGCACATCCCCTCCGGGATTGTGTAGAATTGATGCGAGAGAGCGTGTAGAATGGGCCTTTTCTCGAACAGCGATACGCT
>JAHECH010000080.1 GCA_024641835.1 Deltaproteobacteria bacterium | reverse complement strand
TCGGAAAGGGTTAGCATAAGGTGCCCTGAGAAAGGGTTGATCCGGAGGATCATTGATGCCGAAAGAATCGAAACAGGAAGGGCTCATACGAAGGGTCAGAGAACTTGAGCAGGCGCTCGCGGAGTCCAGAGAGGCCCATGACGCACTCAAGGAGAGCGAAAAGAGGCTTTCCCTGATCATTCAGGGCAGCTCTATTCCCACCCTCGTCATCGATGAGAACCACGTGATTACCCACTGCAACAAAGCCTATGAGAGGTTCAGAGGAATCCCTGCGGACAAAATGGTGGGGACCAAGAACCAGTGGATGACCTTTTATTCCAAGGCAAGGCCGGTCATGGTGGATTTCCTGGTTGATGGAGTTCCTGAGCAAGAGATCCTGCGGCATTTTGGGAGCAACGCTCGCAAGTCTTCTCTCGTAGAAGGTGGCTACGAAGCAGAGCTCTTCTTCCCCAACCTTGGCATCAACGGCCAGTGGCTCTTCTTCACCGCAGCACCCCTGAGAGATGAAACAGGTCGTGTCGTAGGAGCTGTGGAGACGTTTCAGGACGTGAGTGACAGGAAAAGGACTGAGGAGGCTTTGAAGCGATCTGAGAAACGCTTCAGGACTCTCCTCGACTTTGTGCCATACCCGATCGGCGTATTCGACATGAAAAGCCGTGTCACCTATGTGAACCCGGGTTTCACAAAAATTTTTGGATGGACTCTGCAGGAGTTGGAGGGGAAGGTTATTCCGTTTGTGCCCGATGAGGCAAAGAAGGAGACCATTGAAAACTTGAAGCGCCTCAATGCTGAAAAGATTCTCCTGCGCCACGAATCCAAGCGCCTCACCAAGGACGGCCGCGTGCTCGACATGTCCATCAGAGCCGCCATTTATTCCGAAGCAGACGACGAACCTGCCGGCGCCATCGCCATCTTCAGGGACATCACCCACGAAAAAAAGATCGCCAGGATCAACGAAGCGATGTTTCATATCAGTTCAGCCCTGCCGAAGTACCCGGACCTGGAAGACCTCCTCGATTATGTGAACAGTGAAGTGAAGCGGCTGCTGGAAGCCGAGGGTTCTGTTGTAATCCTCCTGGATGAGATAAGACAGGAACTCTTTATCCTGGGAGCAGCCTATGATGACATGGACACGGAGCGAAGGGCCAAGGAAATCCGCTTCGGCATGGATGAACTCATCGCTGGAAGGGTGATCAGAACAGGAGAGCCTATCATTGTATCCGACACCACGCTAGACCGCCATCTTCACGAGGAGAGAGACAGGCGATTGGGTTACAAGACCAGGAGCCTGGCGCTGGTTCCCCTGGGAGGCCGGGAACAGATCACCGGTGTTCTTTGTGCCATCAATAAAAAAGCAGGTGATTTTGACCGCTCAGATATTGAGTTGCTCAGCATGATCGCGGGAACAGTCGGCCTCTCCATCGAAAACGCCAGGGTCTCCGAAGAGCTGAAGAAAGCCTACAAAGAAGTGACAAGCCTCAACCGCGCAAAAGATAAAGCCATCAACCATCTTTCCCATGAGCTGAGGACTCCACTGGCAGTCCTTGCCGGCTCTGTGGCCCGGCTGGAGAAGAGAGTGCCTGCGTTGGCGGACGAGGGCTGGAAGTCGCTGCTTGAGATGACCAAGAGAAATCTGAACCGCATCCTGGCCATTCAGTACGAAGTGGAAGACATCATGGAGGGCAAGGAGTCCAAAGCCTATGCTCTCCTCTCTGTGCTCCTTGACCAGTGCGCCGATGAACTGGAAACGCTGATCGCTGAACAGGCCGGTGAAACCCCTGTCATCGAGAAGGTGAGAAAACGCATTGAAGATCTTTTCGGCCCCAGGGAGGCTGTCTCAAAGAAAATGGACCTTGGCCAGGCGGTCCAAGACCGGCTCGACGCACTAAAACCCCTATTCTCCCACAGGGACGTCAATATCGTCACCCATATTGAGCCAACGCCTCCTGTTTTCATCCCCCCTGACGTTCTTCAAAAGGTAATCGACGGTTTGATCAAGAATGCCATCGAGAACACGCCGGATGAAGGAAAATTGGAACTGGCTGTGAGCAAGCAGGGAGAAGGATCATCGCTCGTGGTCCATGATTATGGAATAGGTATTCCTGAAGAAGCGCAGAAAAGGATATTCGAAGGGTTCTTCAGCACCCGCGATACCATGTCCTATTCTACCAAAAAGCCTTTTGACTTCATGGCTGGCGGAAAGGGCGCAGATCTTCTGAGAATGAAGATCTTTTCCGAGCGATATGATTTCCATATCGAGATGACGTCTACCAGATGCCCATTCCTTTCCGTGGAGACGAACACCTGCCCGGGCAGAATCAGCCAGTGCCCTCACTGTTCTAAGAAAGGAGAGTGTCACCGTTCTGGAGGAACCGTTTTTTCCATCTATTTCCCTCCAGCCGGCCGGCAAGAAGGATAATCATTCATGCCATAAATGGCGGATGGCCTGGTCCATTCAGGAGAGGGTGCGGAGCATCGATCAGGACGCGATAAAAGGCTTTGGGAACTCAGACCACTCAATTTTCGGAGAACATGGATTCAACGACGCGGGATTACGCTAAGGAGTTCCGTCAAGTGAACAGAAGGGAATTTCTCAGGCACATCCTGGCAGGTGCCCTGATCGTAGCGTTTGCCTTGTTTCCGAGGACGACGGAAGCGGTAAGAATATCTGATATCAGGAGCCCAAAAAGAAGGACCAGGCCGAGAAGAAAGAGCACGCGTTTCATCATTCTTCATACCACAGAGGCGGACGGCTCGGGCACATTGGAGACCATCACCCGCCGCGGAACAGCGAATTACGTGGTGGATCCAGGCGGCAGAATTTACAGGATTATGGGCAAGGCCCAAGTCTCCATCGGGTGCGGCCGAAGCATGTGGAACGGATTGACCAACCTTGATAACCATGCGATTAACATTGAAGTTATTGGTTACCACGACAGGATTCCTTCTGGTCAGCAGATGGAGAGTCTGAGGTATTTGCTCAAGAGCCTGGTGAGAAGCTACGGTATCAGCGCCAAGAATGTGATGCCCCATTCTCAGGTTGCCTACGGGAGACCGAACCAATGGTACAGCCGTTCGCATCGAGGAAGAAAGAGGTGCGGCATGATCTTCGCTACGGACCCGGTAAGGAAGAGATTGGGCCTGTCAGACAAGCCCAGATTTGACCCTGACGTCCGTGTGCAGCGTCTCATCGTTGCTGACGACTACCTTGAGGAGGTTCTTTACGGCAAAATGGGCGAATTAGAACCCGCAGTCATTACGGCTCAGGCCACACCTGCCGTGCAGGATTCCGAAGATGAAGATGTCGCTGTGAGAACTGTCGAGAAAGGGCAGACTGTCTGGGAGTATGCGGGAGACGAATACGCGGACGAAACAACGATTTATCTTCTTGCGGATGGCCGCATAAGGCGCGGTGATGAGCTCCTTCAGGAAGAATTCGACTTCCAGAACATTCAGCCTGGGACGCGCATTGCCGTCGGTTATATTTATGGTGGGTACGTGACCAAAGAAAGGACCCCTTACAGCATCGCCCGCAAAAACTGGAACAACCCGGATACATTGTATATCACCGATGGCAAGATCATCTCAGGCGACGAGATCAGCGATCAAAAAATACCGGCGGGAACTCTCCTTTTGTTTAGAAGATGAGACAAAGACACTGCTGTCCAGAATCGGTTTGAAACGGGCTCTTTGATTGCATAGGTACCTGTTTTTGCACTGTGCTCACATTTCTCGGGAATTGAGGTTCACTATTTTCCAGATCACCCGGTCAGGGGTGTGGGGGTCTCTTTCAAAATGAGGAAACGAAGATAAACCAGGAAAGTCCATGCAAAAAGGGGCAGCGAAGGCGGGCGGCGCGGTTTCATCAGTCACTCCCATGTCTGGCCTTGGATGGCTGTTCCCGGGAAGCCCTCCGCCCGCCTTACCCATGACCTAAAGCTGATCACCGGGCAGCGACTTCTTCGTTTCTCTATTTTGAAAGAGACCCCCACGCCCCGGCAAAATGGCAAAATCGTTTTTGCACAGGCATGAGACAAAGACAATTAGATGCCCACGGCTAACATTTTCTCAAACCCCATTGGGGCTGCCTCTCGCAAGATTGACGGCTTCGTAAAAAGTCCGTCCGGGGCGCGTTGGCCCCATCCCCTCAGGCAAGTGACAAGTGAAGAGTGACAAGTAATTAAAGAGAGCAATACATTGTTTGCATCTTTGCGGGGCATGGGCATTTTCTTTCGTTCCAAGTCTCCCGGGCTGGCCCGCCTGAGGCGGGTTAGTCTTTTCTACGACTTATCTGCGAGGGAAACTTGCCCCCTCCGCCGTTCCCCTCGCCTGCACTCGGGGCCGGGGCTTCCCCCACAGATAAGTCGTGAAAAGACAGCGCCCTCCCGCCAGCCCTGTTGAATTTCCCGAAGGGAACCCTATTCAACAGGGCCAGTCACTTCAGAAAAAGCCCATGCCCCTCCTGCTTAGGCCACGCATGTGGTACGCCATGCTAACGGTTTGGTGCTCTTAATAGTGGTGTTTTGATCTCGTTACTTGTTACTCGGCACTCGGATCAATAACTCTTGTGGGACGCCGAAAGAGGCTCAAAAAGATCGCTCTAAGGCCAAAATCTAAGCCTTTTTCACTACCTCGCGGTATAAGACAATAACGCTGCAAAAGCCTGATTCTGTGTCGACATATAGCCACTTATCGGAACCGCCAACAGGACGGAGGGTAAACACAATGTTTTTCCGGAGTGATGGTGCATCGGTGGAGGCCCTTTACGCTCTTGACAGGTGGTAAACAAAGTGATACGAGCGTACCATATTTTAGACTGCCTGGATGCATGACGCTACGAACAAAAGCCGAGGTTTTCTAGAGGGGTCGAATGACGACAGAACGTCTATCGAGTCTCTGCCGCTTTCTTGCCGGAATCACCTTCTCTTCCATGCCGGCGCATGTCATCCAGCATACCAAGCTGGTCCTCCTCGATACGCTGGGCGTCATCATAGCCGGGTCTGAAAGCCCGCAAGTCAAACAAACCATGAAAGAACTGGGGCCATGGCATGGCACCGAAAAAGGCCTGTCCTGCCCGGGACATAAAGGCGGATTTCATCCTCTGTTCGCAGTCATGATGAACGGCATGGCGGGGTCCAGTCTCGAGTTTGAAGAAGGGAACTCAATGGCCATGGGTCATCCGGCCATCCAGATCGTTCCCGCTGTCCTGGCCGAGGCAGAGGTACGTGGGCTGAGTGGTGAAAGCCTCTTGCGAGGTCTCCTTTGCGGCTATGAGATGGCAAGCCGGTTAAGCCGCGCCGCCTCCATGCGAAGGGGGCTCCATCCGACAGGAACCTGGGGAACCGTGGGATCGGCAGTGGGTGTGGCCTGCGCCGGCCGGAAGGACGGGGAGGCTCTCTTTGAAATTGCCAACATGGCCGCTTCCTATGCCTTTTCACCCTACGTAAAGAACTCCTTCGCAGGAAAAACCGTGGCCTGTACCTTTGCCGGGGTGGCGAACTTAAGCGGGTTCTTGGCCGCTCTATACTATGACGCAGGCATCCGGGCTGATGAGGGATGTCTTGAGATGACTTTTTCCCGGTTTCTTTCTGAAGGCTTCGATGAGGAACGTCTTGTGGAGGGCTTGGGGCAAGAGTTTGCGATTACGCAGAACTACTTCAAACCCTACCCTACCTGCCGCTTCAACCATTCTGCACTGGATGCTCTGGGAGCGATCCTTGACAAGACGCCCATTCGTCCGGAGGAGGTAACGCGCGTTTCCGTGACCAGCTTTAAGGCGGCAGTCCACGGCGGTTCCGACCCGCCCCCGAACGCGGAAGCCATGCGGTTCTCAACTCCCTATCTCCTGGCAGCCATGATTCGCTACGGCCGTCTTGATCGGAGAGCTCTCGGCCACCGGGTCCTGGAGGATCCGGTTGTCCGAGACTTGGCTGAAAAGGTGAAGATGACTTTTTCATCGGAGTACGAAGGACTGAGACCTGCCAGGAGCCCGGCAAGGGTCACGGTGCGCCTTCAGGATGGCCGAGAGCTGACCCATGAAGTGATGAATGCACTGGGCGATCCTATAATGCCCATGTCGGATCAAACCGTTTTTGAAAAATTTCTCTCCCTTTCAGCTCCTGTGATCGGCCTGGAAAGGGCGCAAGAATGTCTGGTAAGAGTCCGGGGCCTGGACAAAGAACAGGATGTCCGGCCCTTTCTGTCTCTCTTGCGAGCCGGGGAATAAAAGGGATGGTTACGGTTCCCAAGAAGAACAAGGAAGGCAGAGTTTCCGGAAAGGCTCAACCAGCTGAGATCCTCAGGAGAATCGGTGCAAAAATCCGCACGGAAAGGAATCGTCTCGGTCTTTCCATGGAAGCTTTGGCAAGGAAAGTCGGCATCAGCAAGATGACGCTTCATCGAATAGAGACAGGGAACACTTCGCCGTCCGTCATCACACTCACCGAGATCTCCTTCCATCTTAAACAGCCCATCGAATCGCTGATCAAGGAAGGGGAACCAAAGGTTGTTTTGATCGAGAGAAACCGGCAGGACACCATTATGGACCCTGAGAGCGGCATTCGGGTTTTGGCGCCGAGAGGTCTCATTTCCGACCGAATGACGATCACCGCGGCAGAGTTGGAGAAAGGCGTGGCCATTGAGCCCCACTCGAATCGCGGTTTCGAATGGGCCTACCTTATCAAAGGAAGAGCCGTGGTGACGGTGGCGGATAAGGAATACCAGATCACGGCAGGGGATGCGATCTTCTATGATGCCCACTTCACGCACTCTATCAAAGTGAAGGAAAGAACTCAGTATGTGGGTCTTTTCCTGAAGGATGGATAAAGAAACGGCACAAGGTGCAGGGGGTTATTCCCTTCCGCTTCAGGGTTCGCCATGCAGGCAGCAACTATTTTGGAAGAAAGAAGGAGGGACAGGTAAATGAAGAAGTCGGCGTTCGTTCTTATGAGTCTATGGGTCGGTGTTTTTTTGTGTTCTCAGGTGAGCGCGCAGGAAGTGATCCGCATGCGATTCGGGCACGTGGCGCCGCCGATGCACGCCCAGCACAAGGCCGCGGAGTGGTTTGCCCAATATGTGGAAAAGGAATCAGGAGGAAGGATCAAGTGCTCCGTCCATCCCCAGGGTCAGCTTGGGAGCCACATTCAAATGCTGGAGGCTCTTCAGGTCGGCACCCTCGAAATGGCGTCGGTGGCCGGTCCGGCCCTGACGGAGTTTGTTCCCCAGGTGGCGCTTACCTCCCTGCCTTTCATGTTCAACAGCGAGGATGAGATGTATGCCCTCCTGGCCAGTCCCGTTGGCCGAAAAATAGACGCGGCCTTTGCACCCAAGGGGCTTTATTGCGGGGGCTGGGCTGATCACGGGTTCAAAGCCTTCCTGAACAGAAAGATGGCCATCACCAAGCTTGAAGACATGGCGAAGAGCAAATGGAGAATCATCCCCAACGAACTTTTCATCGATACCTATAAGGCCATGGGGGTGAGCCCCGTAACCCTTCCGTGGCCGGAAGTGTTCAGCGCTCTTCAGAGAGGAGTGATCGACGGCATCGACATTACGCCCAATGAGTGCTGGGGAGCCAAGATTTATGAGGTGGTGAATTACATGTCCCTTTGCAAACTCGGGATCAACCCGCAGGTTTATGTGGCCAGCAAGAAGTGGCTTGACGGATTGCCGGAAGATCTGAGGAAAATTGTCATCAAAGGGATGATAGAGGCGGCCAAGTGGCACACGGCCCGGATTCGCAAGGAGGACGCCACGGTGGTCATGCCGGACCTCCTGAAGAAAGGACTGAAGATCAACGAGGTCAGTGACGCAGAGCTTGCCAAATTCAGAGAGGCGGTAAAGCCGGTGCACGAAAAATGGAGAGAGAAAGTGGGCGCCGAACTCTATGATGAGGCCCAGGCCTTTCTGATGAAGCAAAGGAAGAAATGACCGCTCTTCTGTTTTCCCGGAGCACAAAGAGAGGGCGGGAATGGACTTGAGGACAGGTTCCAGGATCAGTGAGGGGTTGAGCCGCGTCGAGGAATACGTTCTTTTTCTGATGGTTCTCCAGATGGGGTTGTCCGTCTTCGTCCAGGTCATCATGCGATACGTCTTTCAATCCGCCATTACCTGGCTGGATGAACTGGTTCACATTGAGGTGATTTTCCTGACCTTCTTCGGGGCGAGCCTGGGGATCAAGTACGGGGCTCACATATCCGTGGACGCGCTGAAGAAGCACATGATAAAGGAACCCTATGGGAGCCTGATCGAAGCGTTCGATCATATCGTCGTGGCCGCTTACACCACGGCCATGGTCTATTTTGGAATGGGCCTGATTTCGGCCATGATGAAGCGTCCCCATTACACACCGACGCTGAGAATCCCCAAACACGAACTCTATTTCGTCGTCTGCGTTGCCCTCGCTTTGATCGCTCTGCGGAGTTGCGTGGGCTTCTGGCGGGCCGTGAAAACGCTGCTCTCGGGGTTTCCGAGGGAGGGGAACCGATGACGGCGGCGCTCGTCGCGCTCGTGGCCATTCTCATGGCCTCGGGAGTTCCGCTCGCGGCAGTGGTGGGCATTGCCGCCCTTCTTTGCGTCACGGGTTTCACCGGCATCCCGCCCGAAGCCCTTTTCCAGCAGCTCTACCAGGGAGCGGAATATGATCTGCTGCAGGCGGTGGTCTTTTTCATCGTGGCAGGGAACATCATGACTCGCGGGACTCTTGCGGCCAGACTGATCCGGGTCGGGCAGGCTCTGGTCGGTGGCTTCTACGGGGGTCTTGCGATCACCTCGGTTCTTCTGTGCATCTTCTTTGCCGCCATATCCGGATCCTCCCCCGCTACCGTCGTCGCCATCGGAACCATCATGATTCCCGCCTTGATCAAGAGCGGATATCATCCTCGGTTCTCTGTGGGCTTGCTCACCTGCGCAGGATCACTGGGCGTCATGATCCCGCCGAGCATTCCCATGATTATCTGGGCGGTGGTGGTGGGTGTTTCTGTGACAAAGCAGTTCACAGCGGGTTTTCTTCCCGGGCTTCTTATCGGAGGAACCCTCATGGCGTATTCCTATCTGACGGCCCGACGGAGAGGTTGGCGGGTGTCCCGGCGGATCTCGGGGAAGGAGCTGAAAGAAGCCCTGAGGGAAGGGGTCTGGGGTCTCTTCATGCCCTTTCTGGTGCTCGGCGGGATTTACTCAGGAGCGTTCACCGCCACGGAAGCGGCTGCAGTGGCTTTTGCCTATGCCCTCCTGGTGGAGCTTTTTATCCACCGGAGCATCGGGTTCAGGGACTTGATGCCCATCTTCAAGGAGTCCATTCTCACTTCGTCCATGCTGCTCTTTATCATCGCCAATGCCTCTGTCCTGTCCTATTATTTCAGCGTCGATCAGATTCCCACGAGGGCCGCGGATTTTCTTCTCCAATACATCAGCAGCCGCTTCCTCTTTCTTCTTCTCGTGAACATCGCCCTTTTGATCATGGGCTGTTTCATGGACATCGTTTCCGCCATGCTCGTCCTGGGTCCGGTGTTCATGCCTTTTCTTCAAAAATTCGATATTGATCCGGTCCACTTCGGCGTCATCATGGTCCTCAATATAGAGATCGGATTCCTGACGCCGCCCTTCGGTGTCAACCTGTTCGTTTCCTCAGGGATCACGGGAAAGGATATTCTTGAAGTGGCGCGCTCCGTGGCTCCCTACCTTCTGATCATGTTCGGGATGCTGATGCTGATAACCTATGTTCCATGGATCTCCCTTGTCCTCACCCGGCTGGTGGACTAGATGGCTAGACGTCCTTCTCAAGGACAAGGAGGTTGTGTCATCCTAAATCCCGCCGCAGGTCGGGTGAAGGATCTTTAAAGATTTCTTCCCCCGCTTTCGCGGGGGTCGAAAGGACATGGTGACGCCGACCCCGCGGGGAGAGGAATGGGAGGGGTCGATAAGGGGAGAGCAAAGAATGAAGAGATTGATGACGGGCAATGAAGCGGCCGCGCTGGCGGCCAAAATGGCCAAGCCTCATGTGGTTGCCGCTTATCCCATTACCCCGCAGACCAGCATTGCGGAAAAACTGGCCCAGTATGCAGCAAGCGGGGATCTTCAGGCGCGCTACATCAAGGTGGAGTCGGAGACCTCGGCCCTTGCCGCCTGCATCGGCGGTTCCCTCGCAGGGGCAAGGACCTTTACCGCCACCTCGTCCCAGGGTCTCGCCCTGATGCACGAACTTCTCCACTGGGCCTCGGGAGCCAGGCTTCCCATATTGCTTGTGGATGTCAACCGCTCCATGGCCGCACCCTGGTCTCTGGGCGTGGACCATAATGACACTCTCTCTCAGAGAGACACGGGCTGCCTGCAGATCTACTGCGAAACGGCGCAGGAGGTTCTGGATAACCTTTTCATCGCCTTCAAGCTCGCCGAGAAAGTCCTGCTCCCCACCATGGTCTGCATGGACGGATTTCTTCTTTCCCATTATGCGGAACCCGTGGAAGTTCCCGAACAAGAAACGGTGGACCGGTTTCTTCCCCCACGGAAAGCCCCATACCGGATGGACCCAAAAGATCCCTACACCTTCGGAGGAGGGGTAAGTTCTCAGGTCCTCTTCGAGTTCCGGCAGAGAATGCAGGAAGACATGGACCGGATTCCTGCTCAGATGGCTCGGATCTGCAAAGAATTCGCGCGCCGTTTCGGCCGGCGATACGAAGCGGTCGAAGTTTTCAAAGAGGCCGGGGCCGATCTTGCGCTGATTACGGCAGGCACCATGGCGGGAACGGTCAAGGCTTTTATACAGGGAAACAAAACCGTCGGGCTCGTGAAAATGAGGCTCTTTCGCCCTTTCCCGAGAAAAGAGCTTCGAAGGGCGCTCAAGGGGTTCAAGCGGGTCGTCGTCATCGATCGGAATCTCTCGCCAGGCGCAGGAGGGATCTTTGCTCAGGAGATCAAAGCGTCTCTTTACGCAAGCAGGAGGCGAATTCCTGTGGTGAGTG
>JAHECH010000079.1 GCA_024641835.1 Deltaproteobacteria bacterium | reverse complement strand
ACGATGCCTGCTCCCCAGGTTAACTTGTAAATGTCCTCTGTTCCTATGATACTGAGGTAACCAAGATCCATGACTAAATCTTGAAGAATATCGCTCCCGCCTCCCACCTTTACTCCGACCAGATACCTTCCAGGCATGAGACTCAAGGAGGTAAACTCGCAACTTACGATGTTCTGTCCTTTTTTCAACTTCCAGCCATTTTTTTCGGGTTCTGATAATCGCGACTCGACAATAGATATCCCAGACAGATCGCTAATCATTAGACGGACTGACGGCCAATAAGGCATATCTCTTTCCGCCCTTAATGCGATGATGAATTTGACCATATCTCCTGTCTTTAAGTTCATCGCCTCTTCACCATTCCCACCTTCAATGCTTAGCCTATCAACCCGCACCTCACCCGCCCCAGGACGCGCATATTGTTTTGTTAAACCTCGCACCTCCCCTTGACCACTCCGCAGAGCCATCAGATCGAGATATTTCGCGAGCCCTTTATGGGTCTCCCCATAATAGGTCAAAATGCCTTTATCCAGGACTATAACTTCAGGGCAAAGCCTGTTTATCGCATTCGGGTTGTGAGAGACCAAACATACGCTCACCCCCTTACCTACGATTGCCTCCTCAATATAGCGAAAGCACTTTTTTTGGAACCCTATATCCCCAACTGATAAGATCTCGTCAACGAGCAAGATATCGGGCTCGCTGTGAACAGCCACAGAAAACCCCAATCGGATATACATCCCACTGCTATAGTTCTTAACGGGCATATCAAGGAAATCGCCTATCTCTGAAAAACCTACGATGGAATCAAATTTACTATCGATCTCTGACTTGCCCATACCCAGAATGGAGCCGTTTACATAAATGTTTTCGCGTCCGGTGAGCAGAGGATGGAAGCCAGTACCTACCTCAATCAACGCCCCCACGCGCCCATTGATACGGATGCATCCGGTGTCCGGTCTCGTGATGCCATTCAACAGTTTCAGGAGAGTGCTCTTCCCTGCGCCATTGGGACCGATGATGCCGATCCGTTGACCTTTCTTGAGTTCAAACGACACATCTTTAAGCGCCCAGAATTCGTCCTTACGTAACTGATCCGAATGAGAAGGGATCTTGAATAAATCCCGAGCGATGTCTTGCATCCCGTGCAGCATGGACCGCCTCAGGTTGGTAGTGAACTTCTTGGAAACATTCTCTGCCATTACGGCGACGTCTCGATCCATACCCGCCTTTTTCCCCCTCCGCGCAGCTATCTCAACAAATCCGCATGCTGACGCAGAAAGTCAGCTCCGATTCGTCCCGGGATGTCGACGTTCTCCCTGAAGAAATCATATCGGGGAGGCACTTTTCTTAACGCAGGACTAACAGGATACAGGCTCTTGAATCTCTGCTGCAATTCCTCGTCCTCCTGGGACGATTTCCAATCCCCATCTAGGCGCTGAATCATCTCATTCACAACACCCGATATTTCCTCAGCGCTGTTATGTATCACTTCGATGCCGTCCCTGTGACAATTCTCCTCATACATATACAATGGCCCAACGGCCAGCATTTCTGAAAAGGTCAAGAAACGCCTCTCTGCTTTGACCCACAGTTTTTTCGGAATGAAAAGATCGTTTGATCTCAACGTTCCGTACAAGAGGTACTGATCTGCCATTACCACGGGGCGATTGAAAGCAGACGATACCCACCACACACCGGCACCCCCCGTAACCATGAACTTGCAGTTAGCCGCCAGATAGACATCCCCAAAGGCAGAGCGAAACTTCGTCGCGTAGTCGATAATCTTTTGGTCTAAGTCCGGTGCCAGAGCCTCATCTACCATATATCCCATCCGCAGCACATACAGCCCGGACCTTGCACACTCAGCAGCCATCGGCATGTAGTTCTCAAGGAGGGGATTTCGTATGAATGTATCCTTGCTTGCGTCAGGCTGAATCGCCAAAGACTCAGGATCCTGGAACTGATTGTAGAATGATTTTTCTCTCACACAGAAGCAGACATAAGCAGCCTCCCCGGGCATACCCATATCCCGCAACAGCCGTCGACCTTTCTCTTTTTCGTCACTTGTAAATTGTAAAACAGGCTCGCCGTCATTCCAAGCCGGATGGAATTCTGTTGTATGACCGCTGTACAAGTCCACAGCCGACGCAGATCCTGCGGACTTCAAAACCCCAAAAATAGTCTGGAAGAGACGTCTAAGCAGAGGCGTTTTATCGTCCATCAGCCATATCTTGCGCTTGTACATCCTCGTGAGCTGCTCATTCGGATCTCTTCCCGGGTTGACTACAATAACGAGCGGTCTTCGTACCCCTTCCAAAGTCAATCTGCGCACGCACGGCTCAATATAGGACACCATGATGGAAATTTTGCCTTTGGCATTCAGAGTGCCTATCCTTACCGTCGCTCCTCCCCTGATCAAGCTTAGCACCAGAAGAATCACAAAAGCCGATGCCCTTTTCGCTGCAGAAATCACAGGGGCTTTTAAAAGTTCGATCTTTCGATCTCTTTCAGCTCCCATGAAGGACTGCCACTTCCTAGCAATGATAGCCACAGATTGTCTCAAATGACCCACCACACAGACGTTACTTTCTTCTTACACACTTGACAGACCGCGGCCAATCTCACATTTGCTTGAGGCCTTAAGAAGGATGACATTATCTTAGACGCAAGAATGCTATTCTTCCCTTTCAGTATCGACATAACATCCCCTGCATGCATCAGGTACAGCGCCCTCCAAGTGGGCCATTCTGAACTCGACGTATTCCCGGCTGTGCCACCTTTCCAAAAAGTCTCTCGCATCCCCGAAATCTAGTATGTCTGGGTTGGCTATCATACAGCATGGCACGATTCGCATGTCAGAGGAAATATAGGCTCGCTCAAAAGGCCATGGGCAGATCGTCTCCCTTTTCTTCGAGTCATACTTGCTAACGTTGTTCCAGAAACTGACATCTATGCCAAATTTCCTGCCGAGCCGAATCGCCTCCATCGCAAGATCAAAGCTCAACTCTTCGTCCACAGACAGGGCTTTGTTTTTGTTAAAATACTCCATTTGCCCCCAGCCATGAAGGTTGAGTGCGAAACTCAGGCGATGGAAACCCAGCTCGTCTGCAAGCTTAACGAAATCCAGAAACTCGCTAAAGTTTTCCCGTTGCAGGCATACCCACATTCGAGTCTTAAGAAGTCCCAGAGAGTTACAATAGCCATTGATCAGTTTGCAGTTCTGTGTTACCAGCTCGAAATTGCTGCCCGCACGAATCCTCTCGAAGGTCTCCTTGCTTGTCCCGTCAATTGATATCTGCACCTCATTTGGGTCCGCATCAATCAATTTTCTAAAATTCTCATGCTTATGCAGGATGGAAGCGTTTGTAGTAGTCCGCACCCATATGTGTTTCCGCCGCGCGTATTCAATCATCCGGAAAAAAATCTTGCCACCCAAGACGGGCTCTCCCATGCCTTGAAGTTTAATCTCTACGAGTCCGTGCTGAGAGTCGATGACCTCCTTGAAATCATGAAATGCCATATCCGCCGCACGCTTTTGGCCCTTCCATCCGCTGATCTGGCATTTCGAGCATCGAAAATTACACCGGCTGACATTTTCAAAATCCATCTTTATCGGTTCATACTTGATGTCCGCAACTCGCTCGGAGTGCCTGTATTTCTCGTAGTTTTCTCTCGCGCTACGAGAAGAACTCAGGATAGCTGACAGTTCTGACTCGTACTCCCTCATGTCCGGACTTGGTTTTGGCAGATTTTCAATCATCGATTTCTCCCACGCCATCCTCTCGTAATCGCGACGCCATCACCAATCCCTGTCTATAGATCCCTTGTCATATTCAGCGCTTCTTCTATAACTTGCCCAATATCCATATACCGGTAGTTGCCCATGCGTCCAACAGAGAGAACTGTATCCGGTAACGCCTTTCTGTATTGATTTGCTTTTTCCTGCTCCTCCACGATAGGGTATGGATATAGCCTGTTTTTCAAAGAAGGGATTTCAATGCCAAGGAGCGTTGTCGGCGCTTTATAACCTGTGAGCTTTTTATATTCTACAACACGCGTAAACACCTCATCATTGGGGTAATGGAGAAAACAAATTGGGTCAGGGATCACATGCTCAATCGGCAGCACTAATTTGAGAAAGTCCCGACCTATGTAGGGGAGCTTGCCGTACTGATAGTGCAGGAGTACATCCGGTGAAATCGAACTAACCAAAAGATCGCCTGAAACCCATTCACCATCTATCATAACTCCCCGCCTATCTACATCATATGCTTCAACGCGGCACCTTGCACGAACATTGACATTTTCTGACGTTGCACACATATCAAAATAGTCATCCCAGCCGTTCAGTCTTACGGGATAGGCGATAAACCAATCTGGCCTTATTTCTTTGGTCCCCGTCGAGAGTTGAACGCCCTTCCCATCGAACTTGAAGTCATCTATTCTGGTGTTGGACTCAATTTGCCACATCTTCTTGGAGTAATTCTTGACGAATTTCTCATACAGCAATTCCCCCACCGAGTAGATCCAATATTCTTCAAAATTCCTCGCTGTAGAAGGATCTGGTCTTTGTGCTAACTCCTCCATTACCTTATCCTTGTCCGGCATTCTAACGATGTCATCCCTGTGGGGAGGATATGAATAAAAATTTCCGTCCCTCTCCACATACGTCAGAAGGTAATGATTCAGCCTTCGAAGCGGAGTAACCTTATCTAAATAATCGTAGATGTATCGGTGCGGTGTGAACAGGTGACGAGGACCATACGTGTACGGGTGGCCCCCATAGGTAAAGGTCTTGCACCCCCCGCCGAGAAATGATTCCCTCTCAACAAGGGTGACCTTAAAGCCCCTCTCTGCCAAAAGGCGAGCCCACGTGCAGCCGGTGAACCCTCCTCCTATGACTACTGCTGTCTTCAAAATCTCGTCTCCAAAATTTGATAATGATCATCTGAATCCGACAGGTTCATGTCTCTGGGAACTAAAATGATCTCAGATATAATCGGACGCCCTCACCGAGACTCTTCATTTTCAACTTCGGAAATGTAGACCTGAAAGCGGAAACATCAAAAACCAGATCTCCTACTGAACCATCCTGCTCAGGTAACCGCTCGCATTTCGGAGAAAAGTTTCCTTCCTTGGCGATCGTTTCTATGATTTCCAAAATGGAGAGACTAGTGCCTGTAGCAACATTTAGGAGGCCATCATACGGGTCATTTATGAGCGATTCGACGATGCTGCATACGTCCTCAACTTCCACGTAATCGCGTAGAACCTTGCCGCCGCCGAACAGAGGAATATGGCTTTTTGTTATCATTAAATTTATCAGCTTGCCCACAATGCTTCGCCCCTGATCCCCCTGGCCGTAGACGCCTGGCAAACGCAAAACCGTGAGCGGGCAATCCAAAACTTCTGGTATCTTCAGCAAGTATTCACTCGTGAGCTTGGAAATTGCATAAAAACTGGTAGGAACTGGCATCGTTTTCTCTGTGATTGGCACCTGCGGCGCTGGACCATAAACATCTACCGAACTCATAAAAATTATGCCCCCCAATGTATCGCGTGGAACAGATTGCCCAAGGTTTTTCACCATCTCCAAATTACACAGCAAGGCTCGATAGGAGTTCTCCACATCTTTGTTTATTGTTGAGAGGAAAACAAGTCTAGTGCCCATTTCAAGATGTTGAAAAACCTTCCTCACTTGGTCTAATTCCAGAAGATTGCAGCTCTTGGAGGAGGTTCCCTTCACACAAAGTCCTCTGCCCGCAAGGTGCGCTTCCAAACGAGATCCTATAAACCCCGAAGCCCCGAGAATCAATACCTCGAATCCTTTACTTCCTTTCCGCTCGCACATCAAGAAATGACTTCCTTCTGAATATTATATTCGTCGTAGGAAAGAGCCTTTCTAAGTCGCGATTCCCTCTTGACTCCCAGTTAGAACGCTCACTCACTACTTCAAAGCCGTACCCTTTTAGGAACCCAAGAATCCTCAGCGCCTCCGGCGATTTCTTATCGATTTCTATCAAGATGCTCCCTACCCTATCCAAAGCTAAAAGTTCTTTAGCCCCGCTCATGATATGTGGTTCGAGACCATCTACGTCAATCTTGATATGTGTCGGTGTTTCAAGATGATACTCGAAAATGAGATCATCCAAGCTGACACCAAAGGTCATTTGTCTGATAGGTTTTTGATCCTTTTCGTGTTTAACAAGTCGCGGAGAAGCGCGGCGCGAACGGATGCTCTCTCCTTTATCTTCAAAGGAGTTATAGGCTCCGCCTTTGGTGATGTATGGAACACAGAGGTCCCCTAGGCCAGTGTACCCGGAGATCGCAAAACAGGCAGCAGAACATTTGTCTTGGACGCCATTTAGGACTATGTTTTCTGCAAGGAGGGCATAATTTTGTGATTCAGGTTCAAAAGCGATAGCCTTGCACCTACGAAATTTAGCCGCATAAATGGCATATAACCCGATATTTGCTCCCACATCCCATAGGATATCACCACCTTTTATACTGTTCAGCCACTCGACGGTCTCCGGTTCCTCCGTGTGGAATGTATTAGCTCGCCAGAGGAGTCGCCCATGACCAGCTACACACAACAAATCTCCGTATCGGGTGCGAATCTTAGCTACAGGCCTAACAGCTTGTGCAATTTCTGCTGTTAGCGCGTTGGCATGGTTAATCCCGAGTATAGATATCACTGATTTTATGATAGCCCGAATGATAAATTGCTTTCTTGTCCTGGGTAAATCCGAAGCTATCGCGGAAGGATCAAAATGCATTTTCATCAGTGGCACTGTTCCCGGAGGGATTAAGTCACGGGAATCCTGCAAATTCACCGGCCTCGAAGCCCAAGTCAATATCTACCTAGAACGCCATCCTTTGAGCCGGCTTTCGCAAAAACCTACAAAAGACTCAATATGACACCCGAAAAACCTCTTTCGTTCAACTGTTGCGTGATAGCCTCTTTATGCAGATAGGCAGTAACCAAAACCAGATGATCTATATCCAGATTGATTCGATCCGGGTGCATGACGGGAATCCATTGCCTTTCACTGTACAAAGCGTGACCTGCATAATCTCTATTATCGTCCAAAGCTGCTTGGAAAGACGTTGCAGATCCAAGAACACTTAGGAAAGAAACTGCTTGCCATGTGGCTCCGTAGATGAATCTTTGTTTATCCATTCTCGAAAGGCCAGTTTCTATCCACTTCAGCCGTTTGAGAAATCGCCGCTCGAGATCGGATTCACCCGGAATTGGATATTGACTTCGACTTGCATGGTCGACCTGCCTAAGAAGCAATCCGATGTCATGCCCGCCCTTGATGCGGCGCTCTTTACTAGGCATGAGGCCAGCCTTAGCGGCCAAGTCAAGAAGACCCAGACGGTAGAAATATTGGACATGAGCATTGTGCAGATCGAAAAATGCCCCGTGCTCCTCAATGAATTCGGCGGAAGGCACTTCCAGATAAACCAAACCTTCCGTGCTAAGGGCCTTCCTCATTTCAAGTAGCAGTCCCATCGGATCAGCAAGGTGTTCAAGAACCTGACGGCAAATGATCACGTCCGCTTTCCTAGACACAAGAGAAGCCGAAAATGGCTCGCTAACGAGCTCAATGTTGCCCTCCGGCAGCATTTCTCGAGTGAGTGCAGGACTCGGCTCGAAAACCTGAACAAATCTTGCGTGCCGGGCCATTAATTTAGCCAGGTGTCCGCTCCCGGCTCCAACCTCAATCACGTTTTTCCCCTGGATTCTTTCTAGCCCTATCCATTCTGCAATAGACTCCAGATATGCAGACATTGTGATATGCACCGGCTTGTTGCTAAGCACGTCAGCCCTGTATGTCACCTTCCAGGTTTCGGGATCATAGGCACGGTTATACAGGTGTGCACAGCGAGCGCAACGGACAACCTCCAATCTGGCGAAATGCTTTGAAGAAATTTCTTCTCTACTCCTAGCCAACTGCAAGAGGGGAGATTTCTCAACTGTCCAGACCTGATGGTGTTCAAAGGCTCCGCATATAGGGCACTCAGCAATCATCTTTTCTTGCTTATGATTTGGAAGTTTCTTTTAGGATTTAATCTCGGAATGCTGTTTGAAGACATGTACTCGTTTCACAACCCTCGTTTCGCTCAAAAGAGAAGTTGAGTAACGGAACGAGTCGATATTCCAACACTTCAAAAATCGTCTGGTAAGATGCCCTCTCCTGAATAGGTGATATACGATCTTCCCCACCAGCCGACATCCAGGTGGCGGGCGAATTTCCACCTGCTTCTGCTCTGAAACTCCAGAAAAGCACGGCTGACGCCCCTTAAAGGAGATCCCCTGTACCCAGCAAAAAAGTCGTCGATGTACAAGATAGCGCCTTCCTGGAGAAGAGGTTCAATAAATTCAAAAACCGGCACTGCTGACTCGTAGAGGTCACAGTCGATTGTAGCAAGAGCAACCTTAATTCCGATTTCCTCGAACTGACTCCGGAGTTCTTTGTTCAGAACATCCTTATAGTAACCTCTCACTATTTCTATCCTGTCAACATAAATCCCGTGTTCTCTGACCATCCCTATGAAATCATTCTCGGATGTGAGTAGGGCGCCCTCAAACCACTCCTTCTTTTCTGCTGCTCCGGTGGTAGGCAGTCCTACGAAACTATCAAACGCATAAAACCTCATTTCCGACATGTTTTGACGGCGAGCTTCGGTAAGTGCCATTCTGAAGGTGCGCCCACGATGACACCCGTATTCATGGTAGTCACCCAGAATCTCATTGCTTTTGAGGAAGTCGAAGGCGCGACGATAAAACAAAGCCTTCTCCATTTGACGGTTCATCTGATTGTAGGATATCTCGTGATCCTTCCCCCAATCAGCGAGTTCCGACCCATTGGCCAGTTTCACCCACGGTTCACCTGACATCGGTTCAAGTTTGGTCATGGATTTGTTGATGAAATCCCTTTTATCCCGTTTTTTCATATCGATTGTCAGTCCATCGCCACAAGTACCCTGCCAGCCTCACCACTCCTGACCAAATCAATCGCCTCGTTTATCCTGTCGAGCGTAAACTCATGAGTGATCAAGTTGTCGAGCTTGAGCTTACCAGCCCTCCATAGGTTGATTAATCTGGGGATTTCAATATGGGGCTCCACGCTACCACCGTGGGAGCCGGTAAGCACCTTCTTGAAGTGCAGTGGAAGTGTATAAATAGAAACTTTGTCGCCTTTGAAGGGCACGCCCACGAGGATGGTTTTGCCGTCCGGATGAGTCAGCTCATAGGCCTCCTCGATCACCCTCGCCTTTCCGGTGGTATCGATAACTACATCGGCTCCGGCTTGTCCAACGATCTTTCTGATCTCATTGGACACATTTTCTGTTTTAGTCGCATTGAAGTGGTGCGTCGCACCGAAAAGCTTCGACATGCTCAGCTTCTTATCAACGATATCTACCCCTATGATCGGATGGGCTGAGACCATATTGGCGAATTGCACAATACTTAAGCCCACACCGCCCACGCCGAAAACGACAACGGATTGACCGATCTTCACATGGGCATCATTATTTATCACGCCCATGGCCGTGGTTACCGCGCAGCCAAAAAGCGGAACCAGTTTCTGATCGAAATCGTCCGGCACAACCGTCAGACGGTTCTCCGACACAATCGCGCATTCATTGAACGTAGTCACCCATCCAGCATTTATTCTCTGCCCGTTCCAATCATACAGAGGCGTCTCAGATTGAATCCCATCACTCTGCCTCCAGTGCATACAAACGTGATCACCTTCTTTGACCGTTTTAACTCCCGGACCAACCGCTAAAACACTCCCCGCCCCTTCATGGCCCAGCAAGTGAGGAAGGAATTTATCTGGCCCCTTGGCACCATCGATCTCATTAATCTGCGCACCACAAATGCCGCTATATCTGACTTTAACGAGTACCTGGCCGAAAGAAAGCTCTTGAGGCAAGTTTATTTCCCTTATCGCGAGCGGTTTCTTCTGTTCTATCAAGACAGCCGCTTTGGTTCTTGTGATCTTCAAAATGTTTCCCCCTCCGGTCTATTACTCAAAATATATAAATTCATAGTCTCCAGTGTATCCGAAATGCTGGAAGATCCAAATCCACTCCGCGGTGTCGAAAAAGGACTCTGCGGTCAAGGCCCAGCACTGAAGATTGAACAATTCTTGCTCGTTACGATAACTTTCTACCATGATATATTTGCCTTTCCCCACCCTTTCGATCTCCCTTACTGCCGTTTGGAGTTCAAAAATACGAAGGTTATGAAGGCACCCTAGAGAGATGACAAGATCGAAATATTTATCTCCCCAAGGATAGGGATCTTGGGCCCTGTATCTGAACAGGGATTGACGAATTTCAGGTTTCGCGTCAGCGAGACCATGCCTGGAAATGTCGAACCCAACAATCTCAGCTTCTGGCAAAAGCTTTTTCAGCTCATAGAGAAGAAAGGCTTTCCCGCATCCAACATCGAGTATCTTTGCGTTTGACTTGAGGTCATAAATGTTAATCAGCGGTTGGGCAACCCTCTTCCAACGGTCATCGATGTACCGGTACCCGCCATAGCCGTAACGCCGGTCGCCATCCCAATAATCAAACTCGTACTCCTTAGCCTTGATCATGCAATGCACCTTCTCGTCCACCATTCTTTCGATGTACTTCCGTTTGGTCATGGTGTGAAGTGGAGTGACAATATTCAGCAATTTGCCCATAACTCGCCTCCTTAGCGCGTCTAAACCTGCTTTATGATCCTACGGCTCTTCGCCCTTCCAGAAGCTGATTGATCACGGACACAATCTTTTCCGTGGTGATATCATGACTTGCCATCAGGCTTTCTTGTGTTCCGTAGCCGTGCCTATCAGGAAAAACATCTGGAATACCGATTCGCTTGAAGCGTAATGGCTTACTTAAACTCGCCTCTGCCAGTATCTCGGCCACGGCTGAACCTAGCCCTCCCACAACAGTATGTTCCTCAACGG
>JAHECH010000716.1:1448-2952 GCA_024641835.1 Deltaproteobacteria bacterium | reverse complement strand
ACGAAAACTCCCTCTCTCTATTGGGTTAGATCAACTCGCAACATAAGGCAAGATAACTCAGGTTTCAAATCCCGTTATTTCTATGGTGTATTATTCTCTTATCACAGGGTTAGGCGAATCTGTGATCTCTCGGAAATATCACATGACTTTATCACTTCATACTTCTAACCAGGACCGGATAAGGGCCATTGGAAATCAGCCATCGGACAAAAGGCGGTCCAGAACATGGCTGGCAAATTTCTTTCCCATTATAGGAGCATTATGCAATCCCACCATGAGCACCATAAATTGAAATATTCTTCTGGCATAGCGGAAGAGCCTTTGATCTTTTGCTGCAGTTCAAATTCGTCTTGACCCGTTGAGATGAATTCTGTTACACGCCTGATAATTGCGTAGGAAGCCACATCAAGGTGTCCCATTCACGATGCGACACCCCACCACGTACGGAAGATTTTTCACCTGAGGAATATCGCATTCGCTTGCCCTGAGGTATCGAAAGGAAAAGACTCTTATTGGTAGGACATCAAGCTTCACGCTCGATTTGGAGAAAGGAGGGTCCTGATGGCTAAGGACAGCCCGCTGAAAGGCAAGGTTGTTCTCGTGGTTGACGACGAGCCTGATGTTCTTGAGACGGTTGCCGATTAGCTTGAAATGTGCATTGTTTACAAGGCAAAGGACTACATAACACCGGCAACCAATATCTTCTGAGCTACACCTACGATGTCATCATCATGGACATCATGGGAGTGAACGGGTTCGAACTCCTCAAGACCTGCGTGGAGAGAGGATTCCTCTCTGTAATCCTGACAGCCCATGCTGTGACTCCGGATGCGCTGAAGAAGTCAATCAAGCTTGGCGCTCTTTCATTTCTGCCCAAAGATGAGGATGGACAAACTGAAAGAATTTCCTGAAGATGTGGTGCTTGGAGAAGGAAAGCCTCTGTGGAGCAAATCCTTTGACAAATTTGGAATCTACTTTCACAAACGGTTTGGGCCGGACTGGAAGGAGAGAGACAAGTTCTTCAAAGAGTCTGAAGAATCTCTAAGAAAGAGCGAGCATACAAACTGCTAGAACAGTTTTTTGGCCGCAACCAAAGCCTGTTCGAGTCCAAGCCGTCGGGTCGCCGTCTCTTGCAGACCCGTAACAGCAAATGGAATCATCCCACCAACCGCGCCCCTGCTCTTAAAACGTTCCCGGAGTGGCCGCATGCGTTGAAGCCCACCCGAGATTACCTCGAATGCACCATCATCCTCGATTCACCCTCAAAAAAAGTGAACTACCTCGTAGCTTGATAAGGCAAGCGAATAGAATGAGTGTACCGAGCCGAAACTATCGTAGTGAGTCAGGTGGGAGAACATAATGCGATAAGGCTGCCTTTAGAGCAATACATCTGTATCCGACCATCCTGTTCCTGCTTTGACCCTCACCACCTAAGAGAAAAAGACCGTAGTCAGATACCTCCGGCAAAGCCGGAGGCTTGACGTTTGCTGGCCCCTCAAAGGGG
>JAHECH010000716.1:0-1438 GCA_024641835.1 Deltaproteobacteria bacterium | reverse complement strand
CGGTTCGGTTCTCCGGATATTAGGCCTCGCTCACACACGCCTGCTCGACCTCCTCCCCGCTGCCATATAGTTGGTTCGCTGTTCGCTACGTACATGGGTTCTGCCTCATGCTTCCTTCAGACGGCCCATTTCTGGAACCTGCCCTTGCCTTGTCGGCGTTGCCCTTCCGTCCGGTAACGGCGGGCGTTTTACTTCCAGTGTCTCCACCAGAAGGTCGGCGTCTGCGTCATGCCAGGCGCACGTCAGATACCTCCGGCAAAGCCGGAGGCTTGACGTTTGCTGGCCCCTCAAAGGGGCCTGATCGCAAACGGAAAAACCAAGAACAAGCTCGCCATGATTTTGTCTGATTTTGGGCCTGCCACCAGTCTTTTTGGCCAAAGTCGAACTGCACACTCCCGGAAATGTCAAACTCTGGGAGTCCCCCGGCAAAGCCGGGGGTTTACCTTGGTGAAATTAATGTCCTGCATTCAGAGTGGTTCCAGAGAAAGCCCCGCGGCAAGTTTAGGCCACAGGCCAATTCGGCCGGAACGCAGGCGCATCGCAGCGTCATTAAGAATAGTGAATTTGTTCATTGATTTTAGCACGTTGCAATTGTTTTAGGAATCACTCATTTTTTCTTGACAACTTTCTGGTGAATAATGTAGTTGATTGGTCGCTCAATCAATTGATCGAACGATCGATCATAAAGGAAAAGTAATTGGTGAAACAAAAATTATCAAAGGTCAAGATTGAAACGATCATTAAAGATGAGTCGCTCGTTGCCCAGAGAAGAGATCTTTAATGTCGCCAGTGAGCTATTTATAAAGAATGGGTACCATAACACGACGATCAGAGAAATTTCGAAGGCTTTGGGCCGAGGACCTGGAACGATCTACAATTACGTTAGGAAAAAAGAGGACATCCTTTACCTTGTTTACAATAAAGTGGTCGGGGTGTTTAACGAAAGCGCTTTAAGGGAGGCCGAAAAAAATACTGATCCTTTGGAGCGTATAACAAATGTCTTAAAAAGCGCAATTGACGTTGTATGGGAATATTAAGATTTAGTTCGCTTGCTGTATACACATACTGCTTCATTGGAGA
Source organism: Deltaproteobacteria bacterium (assembly GCA_024641835.1). Lineage (GTDB taxonomy): Bacteria > Desulfobacterota > DSM-4660 > Desulfatiglandales > HGW-15 > JAHECH01. Next base: position 358 of record JAHECH010000716.1, on the reverse strand, counting down.
AAGAGTCTCCAGGGCAAAGGAAAGATCATTGGAAAGGGAAAGCTGGAGGTCAACGGAAAGACCTATGCTTACAAGAATCTGATTCTTGCCTCTGGAGCGAAGTGGGTGAAGCCTGATTTCCCGGGCAGTGATGCAGAGAGCGTGATGACCACGGATGAACTGCTGGCAGGAGAGAAACTTCCAAAGAAAATCCTTCTTTACGGCAACAGTCCCTGGCTGATTTCTATCGCCCAGTTCCTTCACCGCTATGGTACCGCAGTCACCCTGGCCGTCCAGGAAAAAGATCTTCTTGCTGCTGAAAGCAAAGTGATCCGCTCCCGCCTTGCCGCCGCTCTCAAGAATCAGGGGATCAGCGTTT
>JAHECH010000078.1 GCA_024641835.1 Deltaproteobacteria bacterium | reverse complement strand
AGTTTTTTTCAACTCGAAAATGAGAGTGGGCAGCTGGAAACTCCAACCGTAACGAGCAAATGACTGAGGATTAATCAATCGGAGGACAAAGAAGTGGCACATCATGGTAATGTGAGGTTAGATAGGGAGACCCAGGCAACTCAGAAAGGGTACACGCTCCTTGAGCTCCTCGTTGTTGTGGGAATCATCCTGGTGCTCGCAACCTTCGGCGTCTTTTTATACAACAGGGCGCTCGCCTCTGCGAAGGAAACAGTGTGCAAGACAAACTTAAGGGCCCTCTCAGAAGCAGTCACTCTTTACCTCAACGATTATGATGCTTTCCCTGCCTCCCTTGGTCAATTGAAGCCGGAATACATTGAAAAAGGCTATGCGAAGGCACGCAAGGAGGGAGGCTGGTCTGTTGATCTCTCCCTATTTCTTCTCAAACTGGACGCATCGGATCAGGCCCGTGCTCAGTTTCTCACCTATGAGAACCTAAAAAAATACGGAGCAGCGGAGAAGATATTCAGCTGCCCCGCCGACCCCAATGGGGGGTGTTCTTACGGCATTAACGCTAACCTTGCAGGGAAAAAATGGTCTGAGATCACAGGCCCTGTTGTCGTCGTTGCCGATTGCGATGAATCCGTCTTTCAAACGGAGGCCGACTTGCCGAAGAGACATAGTGACAGGGCTTTGCTCATAACGAAAGATAAAGTATTGGGTGAGGTCTACGTGGGCAAGCGTGTTGCCACTGTCTCTCCGTTTCAGTTTGAAATAGAGCCTGTTCCGGCCACCTTGGCTAGGTGATGAGAATCCTCCCCTTGCCAACGCTCCTCCTCAAGGCACTCGAACTCCTAAGAATCAGCAAGCAGCCGGAGATTGAGGATCACGTTGGCAACGCCGATTAGAGCGCCTCACCCGAATCCATCAAGGAGGATCGGGTAAAAACAGGCCCCGAAGGTACCGTGATGCTCAGCTTTCTCAGGGAGAGAGATTACTTCCACCCCTTGATCATCTGGCTCATTTTGCTATTTTGGTATTTCATTTTCGCTGGCAGATTCTTCTCGACACCACTGGTCAAACTGGACAATTTCATTACTGAACAATCCTTCTGGTTCTTCAATCAAATCCCAAAAGAGGCTGAGAAAGTCACTATCGTCGCGATTGACGAGGCTTCCCGCCAGCGCCTCAACTTTGTCTGGCCGTGGAGAAGAAGTATCACTGCAAAACTCATCCGCGAAATCGCAGCTTTTTCACCTGAGGTCATTGGCCTGGATATCATTTTCTCAGGCCGATCCACAGAAGAGGAAGACAAAGATCTCATATCTGCTCTTCAAACACATCCGAAGATTGTACTCGCCTACGCTATGCACAGAGGGTCTCAAGAAGACCCGGCCAAGGATCTCTTAGACACGACCTCTTCCCTGGGTTTTGTCAACAAGCCGACCCGAGGAACTCTGGTTGAGGAGATGAGGACATTTTATGTGCCTGAGGGGAAGCTCCCGCTCTTCTCAATAGAAGTGGAAATTCTTCTGAGATACCTGAAGATAGACAAAGCGCGGGTGGGAGTCAACAGCCAGGGCATCCTTGTGGATAAGCAGCTCCTCATCCCTTCCCCGCAGGGACTAACCTATCTCAACTACCTCGTCCATCCTTCGAGTCTCACAACGATTCCTGCTTCACTCATATTGGAGAAGAGAGTGAATCCCGAGGATATCAAGGGCAAGATTGTTCTGGTTGGTGTGACGGATCCACTCATCCATGACGAATACTTTACTCCTTTGGGGCTTTGGCCTGGCGTAACCATCATAGGAAATTCCGTGATTATGCTTCTGAGCAAACGCTTTCTCCACAGTGCATCACCGCTCCAGAACTACCTGATTGCCATGATATTAGGCCTGTTCATTCTTGGTGTTAACAGGAGATTCCAGCTCCTGCAAAATGTGCTTCTAACCCTAACCTTCTTAGCCCTTTCTTATTTTTTTATCCTTTATCTCAGGGCAAGGGGAATTCATTTTGCATACCCTTTGCTTTTGTTTTCAGGAACAATGGCTTTTCTTGTCCCGAACCTGTACAAGTACATGAATCTCTTCTATTTGAGCACGCGGTTGAAGAATTTAGCAATTAGGGATCCATTCACAGGCTTTTATTCAGCCCGTTACTTTACGCTGAAGCTTCATGAGAAAGTGGAATCACACGAAGCTTTATCCTTTGTAGCCTTAAGAGTGGCCAATTACGACCGGCTCGCTTTGAAATTGGATTTTGAGCAGATAAAACAACTCAGCAGGGTCCTGAGTGAATACTTGAGATCCGAGATCCGAACGCATTTCAGAAGATCCGACTTTTCACGCCTCTCCAACGAGACCCTGGCGATCATGATTGAAGGGTCAACAAAAGAAGTGACTGAATCCTTTGTTGGACAGTTGATCCGAAAAGCTGAGGCGTATGATTGGAAGATCGACAGCGAAGGCACGAAGATCTCTTTTAAAGCATTTTTGCTCAGGAAAAGCAAAGCTCAGACTGGGGCGGGCGACGAACTGATGGATCGGATGGAGAGTGGCTTTGGAATCATAAAAGAAGGCGAGGTGTTCGTTGGAGAACTGGGGAATGGGCCAAAAGAAGAAAAGCACAGAAGACACACAGATATCTTGGACTTTATCGCTTACGATTGGGAGGAAAGGAGCAAGGACTTGGAGCGTAGCCTGAAGGCGCTCCTGGAGGCAAACAGGAAGCTGGATAAGCTGAACTGGGGCACGCTGCGCGCGCTCGCCAGAGCCATTGATGCGCAATCCAAGTGGACGGCAGGGCATTCGGAACGAGTGACGAAAACGGCCCTGGAGATAGGCCGCGTGTTGGGGCTGAGACAGGATGAACTGGACAACATCCATCGAGCTGCGTTGCTCCATGATATCGGTAAAATTGGCTTGCCGCAAGACTTCCTTAACAAACCCACGGGGTTGTCTGATGAGGAGTACTCCATTGTGCGTGCGCATCCGAGCATGGGTGCGCAGATTCTAGAGCCCATCGAAGCCTTTGCAGATGTCATAACCATGATCAAACAGCACCATGAATGGTTCAATGGCAAGGGTTATCCCGGCGGGCTCACAGGGAAGGAGATCAGTTTAGGTGGTAGAATCCTCGCGGTGGCGGATGTTTATGATGCTCTCTCATCCGATAGACCCTACCGGGCGAGCATGAAACCGAACGAGGCCCTTCAGGTGATCAAGAATGGGTCAGGGAGTCACTTTGATCCTATAGTCGTTGAGGCCCTTCTTGAACTCATTGAAAAGAGGGCAACCCATTAGAAAGAACAAGACAAGGCCGAATGGCCCCGCCATAAATGTATGAATATGCTTGAGCCTAACCTCATGCCCCTTTCTTTGTGGCTTTAAAGAAAAGGGCAGTCCGACAGGGATGAGGATCCTGGGTAGCCGTTTCAGCCAATCTCTCTGCCGGAAAGGAGAGTCCGCCGGTTGCCAACGCGGCTCCGACCGAGACCCCCGCCTTCATTGTCCTTATTTCGTTAACCCCGATCTTCGGTTCGGTGAGAGTCCCCTGGATTCGTAACATATTCGCCAGATTGCCTGCGCTGATGCCGAGGGGGCTTCGGACGTTCGGGTACAAAGAAAAATCGATCGCCTCGGTTTTCAGGTTGACGGACCCACTGCTTACCAAGGTCATGCTGGATGTCTCGAAGGCAATGCTCCTGTCGGTGGTTGCGATGCCAGCGTTGACACTGAAATTGACCACCCCACACTTCAGTTGAGCATACGGTCGGGTGTTGGCGGACGGATTTATCCTGGTAACGACCATGATCAGCAGTTCTGCTCCAAGCCAGTCCAGGAACTTAGAACTGATTTTGCCTTCGCCCAGAATAAGGAGTGCCTCACCCTTCAGGCGGCCCATGAGTTCACGCACGGAGGTCCCGCTGCTCCGAAGGTCCAAGCTGAAGTCGGTTCTGGCTCCGCTCACGAGGCCAGGTTCCCCTAGCTGCCTTAGCAACTCCTCACCGCAGCCTGCAAGAAGACCCTCTTGCTTTCTGAGCGGGTTGACTTATAAACCTGCTCTAAGAATCACGACACTCGCTGGTTCGTGAAAAGGACCTTGCAGGTATAAATAAATGTTAAATGAGAGGGGAGGGGAAGTTTCTGTAAGATGCCGCTATTACAGCTTCAAGATCATGGTTCTTTCGCATTCGTCTATGTCGGAATACTCAAAGCCTTGCTTCCGGTAGAGTTTGACGGCAATGAAATTGTTCATCGAAACGGTCAACCATATGGATTTCAATCCTAGCTCTTTCGCTTTCTGAATGCTGAGCCGTGTCAATTCTGTCCCAATGCCGGAGTTTCGAAAATCCTGGTGGACGAAGATTACGAACTCCCCTGAGTCGCGCTTGAGGTCCTTGATCAAGGCAGCGTGTCCAATCACTCTGTTCTCTCGCCATGCCAGGAAGTTGATCGCTATCTCAATCAACGATTTTGCCCATTGCCGACAGGTTCCGGGCTCGGGGGGAGGCAAGCCTTGAGAAGCGGGCTTTGGCGAGAAGACCCGATACATGTCCATAAGGCGGGATAAGTCATCAAGGTTACATTCCCCTACCTCAAAGGGAGATCCTAACTTATCCCGGCATTGGATACATGGTAAGCATTCCATGAGGAAACCCTTAGATCCGTCGATAAGAATGCCGTCATGCTCCATCCTTCAGGCGGAGATGAATACCATTATGACACAGTCCCTCAAGGTGGAGGAAATGATTTGATGCTCGAACAAGAAGCTCCGGCCGAAGGTCGGAGAGTTTCACTCTGTTGGAACTGGGACAGAGGCGAGAAGGGCTTCGATGATTCTCTCTTCGGTGCGGCCCCTGAGCCTCGCAGCAGTTTTCAACACCTTGCCAAATTTAATCACAAAGGCTATATAAAAAAAATAGGTAAAGCAGGATGGTTTCACAATGTCGAGAAGGGAGAGCAAAGGGAGAACATGGGACCATTGGATGGAATAAAAGTCATTGAAATGGCGGGCCTGGCTCCAACACCCTACTGCGGTATGATCCTCGCGGACTTTGGAGCGGATATCATCATCGTGGACCGGCTGTCCAAGGGGGGCCCCGAGATCCCTAATGTCATGGGGAAGAATCTTTTTGATCGGGGGAAAAGGTCCATGAGGATCAATTTGAAGACAAAGGAGGGCACAGCCATTGTCCAAAAAATGATCCAGAATTCGGATGTGTTGCTTGAACCTTACAGGCCTGGAGTCATGGAAGACCTCGATCTTGGCCCGGGAGAGGCGCTCCGACTGAATCCCGGGCTGATTTATGCCCGCCTGACCGGTTGGGGACAAGTTGGCCCCTACGCAAACATGGCAGGGCACGACATCAATTACATTGCCTTGTCGGGCGCCCTGTCCCTTTTTAGAAGGAAGGGAGAAAGACCCCTTCCCCCGTGCAATCTCCTGGGGGACTTTGCGGGCGGAGGCATGTTGTGCGCCATGGGCATTTTGCTCGCCCTCATTGAAAGGAACAGGTCGGGCAAAGGCCAGGTGGTTGACGCAGCTATGCTGGATGGGGCCACTTCTCTTTCGACGTTCTTCTTTGCCCTTCTTGCGAACAATCTCATGACCCTGGATATCGGAACAAACATGCTTGATAGCGGCGCTCCTTATTACCAAGCCTATGAGACATCGGATGCAAAGTTCATCGCCGTGGGAGCGATTGAGGGGAGGTTCTATGAGCAACTACTCAAGGGACTTGGCATTGACTCATCGTCCCTCCCAGAGCAGAACGACACGGGAAAATGGCCTGAAATGGTAGACCGCTTTGCCGAAGTATTCAGAACCAAGACCCGTGATGAGTGGGCTGCGGTCTTTGAGGGAAAGGATGCTTGCGTTGCCCCTGTCTTAGGTCTGGATGAAACAGGGGATCATCCGCACAACAGGGCAAGGAATCTCCTGATCAATGTGGATGAAGTTATTCAGCCGGCTCCGGCTCCGCGCCTCTCCAGAACTCCGGGTCGGGTGAGGGCATCAGCCAGGCCGAGGGGTTCGGAGACCAGAAATGTTTTGTCAGACCTGGGGTATTCAGATGTGGAGATACAGAAGATGTTTCGCGATGGCATTGTCGAATAAGGAATGGCAACCCAAAAAAGGTATCACGAAAACACCGGATCCGAAAGGCTGAAAAAGAAGGGCTTCCACTTCAACATAGTCGCGTTTTCGCGGTCAGAAATGCATACAAAAATGATCCTATGAAAATACTGCTCATCTATCCCTGCTTCATAGAGGAGCGAATTCACAGGGAGGACATACAGGCCGTTCCCATCGGGCTTTATTCCATAGCCGCGGTGCTGAAGGAGAACAAGTATGATGTGAAGGTATTGGATTGGCATGATGTTCAAAGAAAACCCGGGAAAATGAGGGATATCCTGCTTGAAGAAAGCCCACAGGTGATCGGGCTTTCCATTTTGAACGGAAACCGGTGGGGTGGCATCGAGATTGCCCGCGCAGCCAAAGAGATAGACCCAAAGATGAAGATTGTATTTGGTGGAATCGGAGCCAGTTGCTTATGGGAGCATTTCCTGGAGCATTTCCCTGAGATCGATTATGTCGTCACAGGTGAGGGCGAATACGCCTTCTTGAGCCTTGTCAGGTTTTTGGAGAAGGGGGGAAGTCCTGAAGGTGTCCGTGGAATCGCTTTCAGAAGCAACGGAAGGATCAGGAGAACAGATCCTCCCAAGCTTATAGAGGACCTCGACAGCCTGCCCATTCCCGCAAAGTACTTCACCTACCACCATGTTTCCTCTTCCAGAGGATGTACTTTTCAGTGCGCTTTCTGTGGTTCTCCCGCATTCTGGGGAGAGAAAATCAGGTTCCGTTCACCGCACCATTTTGTTGAAGAGCTGGAGATTCTCCATAAGAGAGGAATCACCTTTTTCTATTTTTCAGACGACACATTCACGATCGATAAGAAAAGGGTCATTGAAATTTGTAAGAGGATCATTGAAAAGAAGCTGAAGATTGCATGGTATGCCATCTCCAGGGTCGACTGTGTGAATGAGGAGATGCTCTTCTGGATGAGAAAGGCGGGCTGCATTCAAATCAGCTATGGCATAGAGAGCGGATCAGAGAAGATCAGAACTGCCCTGAAGAAATCGATCAAGACGGATCAGATCAAGAAAGCGTTCCATCTGACTACAAAGTATGGAATTCTCTCGAGGGCCTATTTTATCTACGGTTCTCCCGGTGAATCATGGGGGACTATCCAGGAGACCATCGACCTGATCCAAGAGATTAAACCCCTGAGCGTCATGTTCTATATATTAGATATTTTTCCCGGGACAGATCTCTATGAACAACTCAAGGAGAGGTCCCGCATCACGGATGGCATATGGCTGGAAAAGATGGAAGGGATTATGTACTGCGAGACAGATCCCCGTCTCCCGGGTGAACTCATCCTTGCCTTCGGAAAGAAGTTAAGAACATCGTTTTATGAGAATGTCCACTCCTTTGCCCTATCAGTTCACCTCATTGATCGGAAGGACTTGTACGAGGAGCACGCCGATTTCTACTCACGGATCGGTATGACCTTCAGCCATGGTGACTACTCCAAGATCGAAGGAATCAAAGAAAAGGATGAGACGGCGGAGAAACTCTTCAAAAGGTCATTCGGTTATTATCCTAACCATCGGGGATACCTGGGATTGGGTATTGTCAAGCAGAAGAAGAAAGAATATGAAGAATCCATAAAGATACTTTCAGAGGGGCTCAGGCATTTTCCCAATAGCAAGGACCTAAATTTTTGTCTCGGCATCAGTTACATGAACATAAGAGATTACAAGAGAGCCCTCACCTGTTTTTCAAAATTCCCCGACTCGACAGCTGCGAATGCTTACATGGCGAGGTGTCACGAAGAAATGGATAGCTCTTAAGAGGGGCTGTACTACCTCCGATCAAGCTTTTCTTGGCTGAAAAACCAGAATCCAATGAAGAGAAGGATGAGTCCTCAGTTTCTTACCCGGAACCGGAGTCAAAGCCACAGTCATGTTCCCTCGTTGCTTCTTGACAGGCATAAAGTAAAAGCCTATAGAAAACGTAAATCGTCAAAGGATCATTCGCCCATGAAGAATACTATTACAAAGTAGATAATCGACTCACTGAAAGGTAGTGTAAGCAGTTGGAGGTGCAACAGTGAAGAAATAAAATTTCATTGACTTTGGTTGGAGAATAGAGGTAATGCTCAGTCATGAGACACTAAAGGAGGTAGTACTTTATGAAAGCAGTGAAGAAAGAACTCAGGGATGTGATTAAGGGGCTCAAAATTCTGGCCCAAAAGACGGAGAAGATTGAAATGGCGCTGAGCAAGGCATCCGCGAAAACAGTTTTGGCGGCTGCCCAGCGAAGAGCGGCAATGAGGGTAAGAGGAGTAAAAACAAGAGGCCCGCGGAGAGTAGTTGCCAGGAGAGGCAGAGGCATGACGGCGACAGATGCTGTATATGCGACCATCAAGAGAGGCAGAAAGGGCGTCACAACAACGCAGATCAAAAGGAACACCGGTTTTGACGACAAGAAAATATGGAATGTCATCAATCGGTTGAAGACGCTGCAGAAGATCAAGAGTGCTCGCAGAGGCATCTACGTCACGCGATAAAGCTGCTTGCGGATTCTACTGATGTATGGAGCTGTTGTCTTATTGCGGGGCAAGAAGCTCTATTGCAAGCGCGTTGATTCCCTCCAATGTTTGCTCCGATGGATTGGGAGTAGAGGGGCGGTCTTTTGTCGCATTGACGATGTGGAAGGGGAGGTGAATGAAGGCTCTGTTTTTTCAGAATCACGGTGAGCTCGGGGTGATTCAGTATGGTGACGTACGTGATCCGAAACCGGGCGCTGGTGAGGTTTTGTTGCGGGTCCGCGCCTGCGCCATCAACCATCTCGACATCTGGGTGAGGCGGGGATGGCCAGGGTTAAAGCTCAAAATGCCTCACTGGTGTGGCGCTGATGTGGCCGGCGAGATCGTCGAGCTGGGCGACGGGGTCTCTGGTTGGGGGACTGGCGATCGCGTGGTTGTTGATCCTGGGATCAATACGATAGAAGACGAGTTTACAGGACGGGGTGAAGACTCTGTAAGTCCAGGGTACACCGTCCTGGGGGAACAGATTCGCGGAGGGGCTGCGGAATACCTTGCTGCCCCAGCGCGTAACCTTTACCGCATGCCTGAGAACTGGGATTTCCCGAACGCTGCGGCACCGCTTCTGGTAAGCCTCGCAGCATGGCGCATGCTCATTCATCGCGCAAAGCTTCGCGCTGGAGAATCCGTCTTGGTGGTCGGTGCTGGCGGAGGGGTGAACAGCATAGCTATCCAGATCGCGAAACTGGCGGGCGCGACGGTATATGTCATCTGTGGCAGCAAAGAGAAAGCGGATAAGGCCAAAGCGCTCGGTGCCGACATGGTCGTAGACCGGAGCCAGGAGGACTGGGGAAAACGGATTTATGCGCTTACAGGCAAGCGGGGAGCGGATGTGGTGGTGGATAATGTGGGCAAAGCGACTATGATGACAAGCATGCAAGCTGTGGCTCGCGGCGGAAGAATTGTCATCATCGGGAATACCAGCGGACCTCACGCTGAAATAGACATCCGCTATATTTTCGGGAAGCAAATCAGCCTTATTGGGAGTACCATGGGAACCCATCAGGACTTTCGGGATGTCGCTGCACTCCTCTGGGCAGGAAAGCTGAAACCGGTCATTGATCGCATCATGCCTTTGAGCGAGGGCATTGAGGCCTACAGGATGATGGAGCGGGGAGAGCAGTTTGGGAAGATCGTGCTGATACCCTAACAGGTTGATGAAAAACGCCCATCTGCGGCGTTACCCTCATCCCTCGTCGTTGCTGCGTACTTCTATGTACGCCTCACTCCTCGGAATTTCAGGTGCCTTGCATCTGGACGTTTTTGATCAACCTGCAAGGCAGGCATTTTTCAGCGACCTGCCGATGAGCGATGCTCACTGATCAATGTCCAGTGATCATTGAAACCTCTTCATCACTTCCCTGAAGATGACGAGTTTTTGCACATCCTGTGTCCCCTCGCCCAGAGACGAAGCCCATGCATCCATAGGAAATCTGTAGATCGGGTGCTCATAGATGACAGATGCAGCACCGTAGAGATCTGCTGCCCAAGCCGTCACTTCCCGTGCGGTCATCACCGCCAAGTATTTCGCCATCGATGATTCGAGACGGAAATCTTCCCCACGGTCCATTGTTGAGCAGGCCTTGAACACCATGAGCCGGGCTGCTTCAATTCTCGCATACAGATCTGCCATCTCAAAAGCCTTGGCTTGGTGATCGAGGATCTTCTTTCCAAAGGTCTTGCGTTTCAAGCCATGATCTACAGCCAGCTTTAGAGCACCCATGGCGGTTCCCATGGTGAGGGCGCTGATGGGGACGCGGCTGTAAGTGAAGGTGGTAAGCACCTGCTGGAGTCCCTTTCCTCGCATACCCATGAGATGATCCTCTGGAACGAACACATCGGTGAACTGGAGCCTCGTCAGATCAGAGGGGATCCATACCTGCTTGTTGAGCTTGGTTCTGGTAACTCCGGTCGACTTGAGATCCGCCAGAAACATGGAAATGCGATTATTTCTGGCTGCCTGTGGGTCTGTCACGGCGGTCACGACGGCCATATCCCCGATATAGCCATTGGTCACATAAGCCTTTGCGCCGTTGAAAACCCATCCTCCTTCTGCTTTCTCGGCGGCCATGGCGATGCCGGCGGCATCACTCCCTGCAATGCCTTCCGTGTTCCCGATGCCCATCAGGGTCTCCCCGCGAACGGCTGCAGGACCATAAAGCCCTTGGAGTTTGTCGGTGCCAAACAGCCAGAGACCTGTGAGCCCCAGATCTTCGTGGGCGAGAATGGCCACAGCCACCCCTGGCGACACCATGGCTATCTGCTCCATGAGAAGGGCGGATCTCACGGCGGATTTCTTCATGATGCGCTTGTCTTTCATCGCGAAGTCCAGCCAGCCACCCTGAGCGACAGCGGAAAAAAACTGACGAGGAACGGATCGT
>JAHECH010000077.1 GCA_024641835.1 Deltaproteobacteria bacterium | reverse complement strand
AGGATCGTGCTCTCACAGCGATGCTCCCCCATGTACGACCTGCCCGGGTACAGGTGACCCTGCGAAGCGGCAAGGTTCTTGAGGAGAGAATCGACCGGCCTCAAGGAGGCTTCGATAATCCCTATCCCGAAGAGGAACTGTTACGTAAGTTCAGACGTCTTGCCCTTACGGTGATTCCCGGCGACGTCGTTGAGGAGCTGGAAAGAAGGATCGCCGCTCTCCCTGAGTTAGAGAATGTGAGGGTCCTCAGCCCTCTCCTTCAAGGCGGAAACTCGGGGCATCCAAAATCGACACGCTGAATTCGGCTATTCGTAGTGCTCTGCTTCACTGCAATGAAGGCGGATGAAGATGGAGGAGTGGACATTTTGTGCCAGCGGGAGGTGGATAAATCTATGTTCCAGTTAAAGGGCAATGTGGCCGTAGTCACCGGAGGCGGCACCGGCATCGGGAAGGCGATCGCCCTGGCCATTGCTGAGGCCGGGGCAAGTGTGGTGGTGTGCGGCTTGCGGCTCGATCAGTGTGAAGAGACCTGCCTCGAAATCGGCAACAAGTTTGGATCCAAGACCCTCGCGCATCCCTGCGATGTGTGCAAGAAGGCAGAGATAGAGACTCTGGTCAATAAAGTAATGGCTGAGTTCGGGCGGCTCGACGTCCTCGTCAACAACGCTGGCGTGACGAGCAATTTTCATGTTTTTGACCTTCCGGAGGAGGAATGGGACAGGGTAATCAACACCAACCTCAAGGGGAGCTTCCTCTTCAGCCAGGCGGCAGGACGAGTGATGGCGCAATCCGGTGGGGGCGTGATCATCAACATCGGATCACAGTTGGGTGAGGTGGCCAGGCCCAGTAAGGCCCATTACGTGAGTTCAAAAGGAGGAATCAGGATGCTAACCAAAGCGTTAGCCTTGGACTTGGCCGCCTATGGAATCCGAGTGAACAATGTGGCTCCGGGACCTGTTGACACGGATCTGGCTGCGCCTCTCCTCAAGGACCCGGTTTCACGGTCTGCTGTCCTGGACCGTATCCCCCTCGGCCGGATCGGTCAACCCGGAGACATCGCCGGCGCTGTGGTTTTCCTGGCTAGCGATTCAGCCTCCTTTATTACGGGTACGACTCTGTATGTGGACGGTGGATATTTGGCGGCGTGACGGGTGTGACTCGCGTCTATCCGGGCAGGGCGGTGTACCCTGTCGGGCGTTTCTCTTAGATAAGGGGGATTCCAAAGGCGTTTTCCCTTGACAGGATTCTTTATTATGTACTAAAAACATCACTTTATGACATATTAGTGAGACGCGCCCTTAGACCCTAAATCGTGTGAGGATTTCCCCACGGGAACCACCAGGAACTCCGCTGTAGGGAAATGATAGAAAGGCACGTATTCATTCTCCGGAGGAATGGGTGTTGAATCTTCCCGGTTTGCCGCTTCTTCTTCAATCGATCGTCAGTGGTCTGCTCATGGGAGGCGTTTACAGCCTGGTGGCCGTAGGGCTGAGTCTCATCTTCGGCGTCATGAGGATCATCAATTTTGCTCATGGCTCTTTCATGATGCTGGGCATGTTCACGACCTACTGGCTCTATGTCCTGCTGGGTGTCGACCCCTATCTTTCTCTGCTCTTCAGTATCCCCCTCTTATTCGTGATCGGGTTGCTTGCGGAGCACTTTCTCATTGAAAAGGTGCTCGCCGCCCCTGAACATAACCAACTCCTTCTCACCTTAGGGTTATCGATGTTTATCGAGAACTTCGCTCTCCTCGTCTGGAGCCCGAACTACAGAACGCTGAACATTCCCTATGTGAACAAGGCTGCCACCGTGGGTACCGTGATGATCAGCTATCCCAAGGTCATCGCCTTCATTTTCGCCATCGTACTGACTGCAGCACTCTACTCTTTTCTCAAGCGCACGGACCTGGGGAAAGCTATCCGAGCTGCCTCGGAAGAGAAGGAGGGTGCTTTGACTGTGGGAATCAACCTGAAAAGAATCTACTACATTGCCTTCGGCATCGGAACAGCCTGTGTAGGCGCTGCCGGTACGCTGACGGCCCCTTTTTTCTATGTGAATCCCCATGTAGGGGGTATTTTTGTGATCACCGCCTTCGTGATCGTCGTTTTAGGAGGAATGGGTAATCTTATAGGAGCCCTTGTTGGAGGCTTGATCATCGGCTTGGCCGAATCGGTTGGGGCTGCTTTCATCCCGGGCCAATTGAAACAATTCATCATCTATTTTATTTTTATTCTGGTCTTGCTTTTCAAGCCCGAAGGGCTTTTCGGGAGGGCGAGTGAGTAGCATGGCTCGGAAAGAGGGCAGCGTTGTGCTGGTGGTTGCAGGGCTGACAGCCCTGGTCCTTCCGTTGATCGCAGGGCCATATTTCACCCATGTTGCCACGGTCGTTCTCTTTTTCGGCTACCTTGGAATGGCCTGGAATATCCTCGGAGGTTACGCGGGACAGTTTTCTTTCGGCCATGCGGCCTTTTTTGGAATCGGTGCCTTCACGTCGAGCCTCCTCCAGCTTCATGCGGGAGTGAATCCGTGGATCGGGATGTTCGTAGCGGGAGTAGCAGGGCTGCTCCTAGGTTTGTTTATCGGCTATCTTTGTTTTCGATACGGCCTGCACGGGCCTTACTTCGCCCTGGCCATGCTGGCCTTGGCGGAAATGATGAGGCTCGTTGCAGTGCAGTGGATGAGCGAGAAATATCCTTTGGGGATCAATCTGCCCATCATGGGAAACTCTTTTCGCAACTTTCAGTTTACGAGTAAAGCTCCCTATTACTACATCATGCTGGTGATGATGGTCGGCGTTCTCTATCTCACCCATCTGATTGAACGGAAGAGAATCGGCCTGTATTTCAAGGCGATTCGGGAGAACGAAAATGCCGCCGAAAACCTTGGCGTGGACGTGTTCAGAAACAAAATGTTTGCTATGGCGATCAGTTCCTTCCTCACGGCCATGGGAGGGACGTTCTATGCTCAGTACTATCTGACGATCGATGACGAAGCCGCCTTTGGGATGGCTGTTTCTATCGAGGTGCTCCTGGGGCCGATTATTGGCGGTGCGGGAACCGTCTTCGGGCCTCTTTTTGGAGCCGGCATTCTGGAATGCCTTTCAGAGGCGACGAGAAACTTCCTGGGCGGGTACAGCGGCGTTCATCTCATGGCATACGGGGGGATTGTTGTGGCGGTGATCATCTTTCTACCTAACGGTATTCTAGGGGGCTTGAAATCGGTTTCCAGGAGATTTTCACGCAAGGGCGAGAAAAGTCACGAGGTCCATGGCAATTCTTGAGGTAAAAGAGGTTATGAAGTCCTTTGGCGGCCTGGTCGCGGTCAGGGATTTTTCTCTAGAATTGAGGAAGGGGGAAATCCTGGGTATCATTGGACCGAACGGAGCCGGCAAAACCACTTTGTTCAATCTCATCACGGGATTTTACAAACCGGACAAAGGAAAAATTGTCTTCAGGGGAGAAGATATTACGGGCATCAGACCCCATGAGATATGCAAACGTGGGCTGGTCCGTACTTTTCAGATCACCCAATCTTTTGCAAATCTGACTGTGCTGGAAAACGTAAGGATCGGGGCGCACAACCAGATCCGGTCGAGCCGTGAAGCGACTGAAGAGGCCTTGCGAATTCTGGAAAGAGTGGACCTTTACGGGAAGCGGGAAGAACTGGCATCCGTCTTGTCCATAGGACATCGGAAGAGTCTGGAGCTGGGAAAAGCACTTGCTACAAAGCCTGAGGTGATTCTGCTGGATGAGGTGGTTGCCGGTTTGAATTCAAGGGAAGCCGACGATATGATCAAACGTCTTAAGATGCTCCGGGAAGAGGGAATAACCATCCTGCTCATCGAACACGTGATGAAAGCGATCATGTCTCTTTCAGACCGGATCGTGGTGATCCACTATGGCGAAAAAATCGCGGAAGGTAAACCTGTAGAAATCTCTAAAGATCCAAGAGTGATTGAAGCCTACCTGGGAGAGGAATACGTCCTTGCTAAGAGTCAGTGATCTCAACGTTCATCATGGAGATGTCCAAGTCCTTCATGATGTGGGCCTAAAAGTTGAAGAGCAGGAGATCATTACGATTGTGGGCGCGAATGGAGCAGGGAAAAGTACGCTCCTCAAGTGCATCGGCGGTCTTCACCAGGCTTCATCTGGAGAAATAGAATTCATGGGTGAGCGGATAGATCGCCTGCCCTCCCATCAAGTCGTTGAGAGAGGTTTGATCAGGATTCCCGAAGGGAGAAAGGTATTTCCTTCCATGACTGTGCTGGAAAACCTGGAATTGGGATCCTATCTCCCGAAGGCGAAAGCGAATCGGAGCGAGACCCTGCACAAAGTCTTCATTTTGTTCCCTATCCTGAAAAATCGCGTTCAGCAATCTGCGGGAACTCTCTCCGGCGGGGAGCAGCAGATGCTGGCCATCGGACGAGGCCTCATGTCTCTTCCTCGGCTGTTGATGCTGGATGAACCGTCCCTCGGCCTGGCTCCTCTCCTTGTGAAACAGATTTTTCAAACCGTCAGGGAAATCAACCGACAGGGTACAACCATCTTACTCGTAGAACAAAACGTTTACAATGCGCTGGAAATGGCTGATGAAGGGTATGTCCTTGAAAATGGGCGAATCGTCCGGCAGGGTAAGTCCGGTGACCTCCTGCACGACGAATATATCAAGGAAGCCTATCTGGGGGTCTAGCGGGCTCCGATAAGAGAGAGCTTGCTCCAAGGGACCGGAGGGTAATAAACACAAAAGAAGGAGGGAACGTATGAAAGGCAAGAAGCGAAAAGGCGGCATGGACCGAAGGACCTTTTTGAAGGTGGCGGGAGTTGGTAGCTTGGCTGCGACGACGATAGGTTTTCCCGCGGTTCTTCGAGGGGCTCAGCGAAAGGAAATTCTGGTGGGATCGATGCATCCCATCACGGGTCCTACAGCTTATGACGGGCAGTCCATCGCAAACGGGTTCCAGCTGGCGATCGACCAGAAAAACGCCGCAGGTGGGATCAAGTCATTGGAAGGAGCAAAAATAAAGGTGATCCTCATGGATACCGAATCCAAACCCGCGGTGGGAGAGGCGGATGCGGAGAAACTCATTCGAGACGGATGCGTCGCATTGGTGGGGTGCTATAACAGTCCTGTGACCATGGTGGCCACTCAGGTCGCAGAGAGAAATCAAGTCCCGTTCATTATCACCATCTCAGTGGCCGATGAGATCCTTCAGAGAGGTTTCAAATACTGTTTCCGGGTACAGCCGGATTCCACGAACATGTCCGAACTGACCTGTAAGTATATCAGACAGTTGGCCGACATGAAAAAGATGGACGTCAAGAAACTGGCACTGATGCATATCAGTGGATTTGGAAGCTCTATCGCCAACAAGTTAACACAGTTTGGACCAAAATATGGGTTCCAGATTGTCGGTGATGTTTCCTATGGTTACGGTGTCTCGGACCTCACCACCGAGATTTCCAAAATCAAGGAGATGAATCCCGATGTTGTTTTCGATACGGGGTATCTGGCGGACGGGATTCTTAAACTGAGGACCTATGCGAATCTCAAGGTGGAGCCGAAAGGCGGCATCATCGGCTGTTCAAACGGCGCGTACAGCAACCCGACGACGATTAAGGAGCTCGGCTCCCTTACCGAGTACCTCATGGACGGGAATTACTATTTTAATCCGAAAGGCGTTTTGACGGCGAAAGTCATCCCGGAGTACAAGGAAAAATTTCCGAATGTCGCATTCCAGTCTCATTCGGTTCACGCCTACGATGCCGGCCTAGTGCTCATCGACGCGCTTGAAAGGGCCGCGAGCACGGATCCGCGTAAAATCCGTGATGCCATCGCCAGGACGTCCCTCAAACTGCACATGGCTCCTGGTGGCCCTATCGAGTTTGATGCAACGGGCCAGAATGTGAACGCCATGATCACCCTCCAGCAGATCCAGAAAGGAGATATCAAAGTGGTTTTGCCGGACGAGTACGCAGATGCCACGCCGGTGTACCCTTATCCCATGTGGGGTGAGAAGGCCCGATAGAAGGTCATAGTGGGAGGAGGGCTCTGGGCCTCCTCCCCTCCTTTCGGGTTCAACAGGGCAAGGAGAGACCTCTCCATCCTCATGCCGACTGAAGTGGCGCAGTCACTACAAAGTCCCAAGGTCGGCCTGAACCTATCTTCGCACACTGCAGAGTAGTTGCAGACAAAGAGTGCCATGCCGGCCTTTAGCAGCAACCAAACGCTGTGCTGACCCGGGTCTAAATTCCGGGTTCCCATCGCCGCGAATCGAGGTAGAGAAAAGGTTACTGAAGTGCAAGTCGATCTGCTCGTAGAAAACGGCCAGCTTGTGATTCCCAAGGCGGGAGTGATCCCCGGATGCTTGGGTGTGGTTGATGGCAAGATCATCGGGATGTTCGACTCCCCAGGTGGGATCTCAGCTCGACAGAAGATCGACTGCAAAGGGTGTTATGTTCTTCCCGGGCTCGTGGAACCTCACGTCCATTACGGTTATCGAGGTAACCTGGCACGCCACTTTTTCACAGAAACAGCTTCTGCGGCCATAGGGGGTATCACAACGGTTATTCCCTTTTACAGGGACATCATGAACCCCACCGGCCTGTATGAGAATCTTGCAGAGGTCAAGAAGATCGCCGAGGCCAATTCCTGTATCGACTTCAGTCTTCATTTACTTCTCATCACCCGAAATCAACTTGCAAAAGTCAAACAATACGTTGAGGACAATGATATCACATCCTTCAAGTTCTACATGGCCTACAAGGGAAAAGATTCGCAGTCCATCGGCCTTACGGGTAACGAGACCGATGATGGATTCCTGTTCGATGCTTTCAGCTCTTTGGCCCAGATGCCTGGGGTGGTGGCCTGTGTTCACGCAGAAAACATCGAGGTCATCCTCTCCCTTGTGGAGAAATACCAGAGGGAAGGACGTCAGGGATTGAAGGCCTGGTCTGAGTGCCGACCGAATTTCACTGAAGCTGAGAGCGTGCACAGAGCGGCGACTTTTGCAGAGGTGGGAGGATGTCCCCTCTACGTTGCCCACGTTACAACAAAGGAGGCACTGGAGCAACTTAGGCTCTTTAAGTACCGTCATCAAAAAATCTACGTGGAGACTTGTCCCCATTATCTGACGCTCACCAAAGATTCTCCATTGGGGAATGTCGCCAAGGTGAATCCGCCCCTGCGAAGCGAGGAAGATATTGAAGCACTCTGGAGAGGCATTTCTGCGGGTTTGATTGATACCATCGGTTCAGATCACTGTCCTTTTCTGAAGGAGGACAAGGAGGGAACCATATGGGATGCTCGAACCGGGTTCCCCGGAAGTGCCACCATGTTGCCGGTTCTTCTGAGTGAAGGAGTGCACAAGAGAAGGATGTCGCTGGAGAAAGTCGCTGAACTCACTTCGTATAACCCCGCTAAGATCTTCAACCTTTTTCCCCGTAAGGGTACGATACAAGTGGGCAGCGACGCTGATTTTTGCATTGTTGATTTGGAAATGAGCAAGAAGGTCAATCATCAGATGCTCCTTTCCTGTTCGGACTTTTCCGTCTATGAGGGGTGGACACTTAAAGGATGGCCTGTGATGACCATTGTCAGGGGCGAGACGGTGATGAAAGACGGGAAGATCGTAGGTCCGCAGGGACATGGCCGTTTCGTAGAAGCGAATCACGCATAGCCCAGGGCGGAAGACAAGCCCGGCTTCTTGGGCGTGCCAGGTTGCTCCAATCAGGGGTATCTCAACCATTGTCATAAGGAGAAAAGAACAATGCCTCACATCACAAGCAATGATGGGAAAAAGATCTGGTATGATGTCCTGGGCCGGGGCGAACCTCTTGTTCTCATCGGCGGCAGCAGTCTTGTCCACAGACAGTGGGATTTCATGGTGCCCATTCTGCAGGATCATTTCAAAGTCATTCTCTATGACCAGAGAGGGGCGGGGTTATCCGACAGGTCTCCTGACGGCGTCACCGTTGATCAATGGGCGGATGACCTGAGGATGATCCTGGATGAAATCGGTCTAAACAAGACCCATGTTTTTGGAACATCCAATGGTTCCTTTATCGTCATTCGTTTTGCAGCAAAGTATCCGGAGAGGACGGGTGCGATCATCCATTATGGCATGCACAAGGCATCAGAGCAATTTGCGAAGATGTCGAGGATCGGTGCGACGATTGTCGATGCGTTTGGAGTGGGCAATGGAAGCATGGGAGCCTACTATCTGGTGAGGCTCTATGGGATGCCCCCGGCCTACGAAGAATGGGAAACGAATAGATTTGAGGAGAACCTGACGCCTGAGGGATGGAAGGCCATGCACGACGCCCTGCATGTTGATCTGACAGAGGATCTCCCGAAGATCAAAGTGCCCCAGTTGCTTCTGATCGGCGACACCGGGTCTCTGGGCAAAGACTCCGACTATGGTTCTGGGTGGAAGGAGGTGAAACGCCTTTGCCCTGATGTTGAAGTGGCAGTCATCCAAGGTGCTGAAGGGACCTATTGTGTGGTTACCCAGCCGGCCGAGGTGGCCCGGGCGGTTGTTTCTTTTCTTAAGAAGCATAGGATCTCGGGTTCCAAGTGAAGCATCTGGCCCTAGGGCGTATGGACGACAAAGGGGGAAATCATGCCGCATGTCATGGACGAAGCTGGGAGAAAAGTCTGGTATGACGTTCTGGGCGAAGGAGACCCCTTAGCTCTCATAGGCGGCAGCAGCCTCGTGCACAGACAGTGGGATTTTATGGTTCCCATCCTGAGGGATCACTTCAAGGTGATCTTGTTTGACCAGCAGGGTGCCCGGCTTTCCGACAGAACGCCTTCCGGTATTAGCCTTGACAGGTGGGTAGATGATCTAAAGCTGATCTTAGATGCTCTTGGAGTCGAACAGACTGATATTCTGAGTACGTCAAACGGTTCTCTCATAGCGATAAGCTTTGCCGCGAGATACCCCGGGAGGGTGAAAGCTCTCGTTCACTACGGAATATACCGGATGACCGATCAATACAGGAAAATATCGCGTATTGGAGAGACCATCATCAATGAGTTTGGAGTCGGTAATAGGAGCATGGGAGCCTATTACCTGGCGCGAATGTTTGGGACACCGGACACCTGTGAACAGTGGGTTACCAATAGATTTGAAGAGAACCTGACGCCGGATGCCTGGAAGTCCATGCATGTGGCCATAGACGTTGATCTAACCGAAGATCTCACCAAGATAAAAGCCCCGCAGTTGATCATGGTCGGAGAAGTGGGCCCGCTAGGGAAAGACAGTGATTATGCCTCGGGCAGCAGGGAGATGGGCCGATTTGGACCCTTGGCGGAAAAGGTCATCATCCCGGATACCAATGGGACATTCCATGTCTTGACGCGACCTTTTGAATGCTCCCAGAAAGTCCTGGCTTTTCTCAAACGGAAAAGACGGCAGTAGAAGATCTGCGGCTTGGATCTCAATTGGCCGAGGGGTCTGGAAAGGAATGGAGACTTCCATGTCTATCTTGTTTGAACCTTACAACTTTTGCGGACTGAAGCTGAAGAACCGGTTCATGAGGTCCTCCATTTTGTCGGTGGCAAGCGCGAGGGCAACGCTCGCATTGCCGCTCGTGGCATTCCCCCGGATCGAGGAGATCTGGATGGCACCCACAGCCAGAAGTCCAACGCTCAGAGTTGCCAGGGAGATAAGAATCTCCAGCAAAGAAAATCCCTGTTCGCCCATAAAGCACTTCCATCGGTTCCTGCTCCGGATACTTTCCGGCCTTCTCCGGATACATTCCGGCCTTCTCATAGCCCCAGATTCCTGATCTTTATGGTTGAAGAAAGGACTTGTCTCCTGAACGCATCGTTCGGATTGGTGATAGGGTTGTTGGCAAAGTTGTACGTCACCGTGTCCCGGTATCCTCTCTGGGGCTTTGCGGTTCTCCCCACAAGGAAGATCTGGACAGCCCGGATGTTCGATTCAGATCCCGCCGGATTGTCCGTCCAGGTGCCACTGTTCAGCTGGTAGCGGAATTGCATGTTGTCGATGTTTTCAGCCAGAACCTGGTAGCCGTTATCTTGGCCCAAGTTTCTTCGGCGCAAGGAGGGTCGGGTCGAATCGTCATCGATCTTATAAATAATGATGTCCACCCTCTTTTCAATTGACATGGAAACACTTAATCCCCTGTACGGCCCCACCCCGCCGGGCGCGTTTCCTAAGTTGCCCTTAAGGTAGGGGAAAGCCATCCTGCTACGGTGGAGAGAATGGAAAAAGCTTTGCTGTGGTATTCAAGGAAAAAGAAAGCCGGCTGGCTGGATGCCGCGGTCAGCAGGATTGATGCTTCTCACGACATTTCTGAGGTAAGCGCCTGACGTCGGGTCTTTTTCCGCAAGATCTACCATGTCGCCTTTCCCGAGTGTTCCATCGCTCTCTTTCATCAGGAGGATGATTCGAGGCTTGGTGCCTCCTGACCCCAGGGGGTAGTCCGCTACGATCCCCATTTCTCCGGTGTCCAGTTCAAGGAGGCTCCCAACCGGGTAGGTCCCCAGCATTGTCGCGAACACCTTGATGAGGATAGGATCAAAATCGACTCCCGACCCTTCAAGCATAACGGACAGAGCTTTGTCAGGGCTGAGAGAGGTGGGGCGGTAGGGGCGCGGCGACGTGATCGCATCATACACGTCGATGATATGAAGCATCCTTCCGAGCAGGCTTATACCCTGTTTAAAGTGCATTGCGGGATATCCGGTCAGGTCATACTTAATGTGGTGTTCAAAGGGTGCCAGTATGATCTTTGACTTCAGGTCATGGGAAGCGTTGAGTCGAAGAATTTGACGAACGCTGGCTGAGGGGTGTTTTTGCATCGCTTTCCATTCTTCTGTGTTCAGCTTTCCTGCTTTAGTCAGGATTTCTAAGGGAATTTCCACCTTGCCCAGGTCGTGAAATAGCGCGCAAATGCCAAGCTGCTCCAAAGAATTGCGGGAAAGGCCGATTCGGTTGCCAAGACAAAGGGAGAGGACGGCGACATTCACTGAATGGGTGTAGGTGTAATCATCATAGTCCTTGATCGTGCTCAGTCCAAGAAAA
>JAHECH010000715.1 GCA_024641835.1 Deltaproteobacteria bacterium | reverse complement strand
TCAGCTGGAACAGATCCCATCACGGAACTTGCATTAGGTGATCTGAAGAGCCCCACGCCAAATCCTGCGAGTGCCAGCGCCACACCAATATACGCCTCCGTTGTGTCAACTGAGAAAGTGCCGAAAAGGACGAGAGCACAACTGGTTATCGCGAGCCCCAAAGTACTCAGGCCACGGGCTCCATACTTGTCAGATAGCCGCCCACCAATTGGCCCAATGATGATCAACGCAAAATCCATTGGAATAAGTGAAATTCCAGTCTGGAATGGCGTGTAGCCTTTCACTAATTGCAGGTAAAGGGTTAGTTCGAAGGCAAGTGCCGCAAAGGCGAAGCCATTGAGAAGACTTGCAAAGTTCCCCGCCGTGAAAAGACGAACCCTGAAGAGACTGAAGTCCATGAGTGGATGGTCTGTACGCATTTCATGCGCAATAAAGAGAAGAAACAGAATTACACCTGCCACCATTAGGATCTGGGTTGCAATTGAACGCAGATCCCCCACTGTTAGAGCGAGAAGAATAGCGGTTAACGCGCTTGAGAATAGTATTGCTCCTAGAAAGTCGAATCTCTCCCCTCTCATTCTTGTATAGAGCTCCTTTAGCCGTCTGTGCGCCCAAATCGTTCCAAAAAGCCCAACAGGAACATTGAGCCAAAAGATTGACCTCCATCCAAAGAAACCTATCAGTATACCACTTAAAGTGTAGCCGACCATTGTTCCTGCATTTATCGCCATCTGATTGATCCCAATCGCTGTGCCGAGTTCGCTAGCCGGAAAAGCATCGACTACGATGGCCATGCTATTAACAAACAAGAGAGCCGCCCCGAAACCTTGGACCAGCCTCGACAGAACCAGTAGTTCTCCAGTCGGCGAGAGACTGCAAAGCACAGAGCCGATAGTGAAGATTGCAAAGCCTGCATTGTACATTTTCACGCGTCCAAGAATGTCCGCAAACCGACCAATTGTCACGAGAAGGATGGTAATCATCAGCCTGTAGCCTGTGATCACCCAAATTCCCGCGAAGAGCGATGTGTCTAGGTCCTCAATGATTGTGGGCAGACCGACGACGACTATGCTTGCATCGAGCGTAGCCATGAAGATGCCGACGGTGGTTACTGATAGTACGGTCCATTTGTACTCCATGAAGTGTCGAGCCCTTTGCCTGTCGCAACACGCGCCTCTTACCTTAGCCTTCGTATGAGGCTCCTACTCCAAAGATAGAATAAAATGTAACGCGAGCCATTCGACTTCGAATGATCCCTTTGGACAGTCGTCTAGTCAGAATCGTTTCGAGAATCAAAGATAGAAGCCTGCGTAGAAAGGTAGACGGACTTCTTCGAAATCCGACAATCAAGATTGGCGGCAGGTCTTTCTCAGGAATATCGATTGAAAAGTCTCCCGCGAGCATTAGGCATCATCACAACTATCCTGGAGGTTTCGTGGAACATACAATTGCACTCTATGAACTTTGCATGAGTCTGTCTCGCATAGTTCGCAGAATCTACAAGTGCAAAGTGAACACTGATCTCGTCATATGTGGTGTGTTGCTCCATGATATTTTCAAACCGACAACATACGAACAGATCGGCGAAAGAGAATATCGACGCTCAACTCTAGCGGAACGTGTTGATCATCTGACGCTAGCCAGCGCTGAGTTGATTCGACGAGGATTTCCACTAGATGCGGTGCATGTTGTCACTGCTAGCCATGGTCAGCAATACGGACCGATTGGACCCATGACCATTGAAGCCTTGATCTGTCACTTGGGGGACTACGCTGAAGCTAAACTGAATGGGGACATGCTCAGCGCTGCACGTTTTATGATCCGCGAGGTGACAGGAGAAGAGCCATTGACGTTGAGCGGGAAAGAGGCTTTTGCCATTGTCAGAGCAAAGACTGACAGAGGGTGGGACGGATTGAAAGACTATCTCTCAAACAGAGGCATGCTAACTAACCGCAAGGTGCAGGTCCGTTAGAATCCTTGTCACTGAAAAGTGAAGTTTGGCAATCTGTAATTCAAGCCATTGAGAAGGCAATACCAGAATACGACTCTGTGAACCAAAGAGTGTCACTTGGCCGCGCTCAAGAAACACGCGATTATGCCGTCCAACACCTTAAGCTCGAAGATGGAATGCTAATTCTTGATGCTGGAATTGGCCCGGGGACAATGAGCCAGACGATGCTACAGAAGACCACTAATCTGACGATAGTAGGTTTGGACGCCTCAACTAGACTCTTAGATGCTGCTCGTGAGAGGCTCGAGACACCTCACAGTGATCGTCTACATCTCATTCGCGGAGTTTTTGAGACACTCCCATTCAAAGAGAAATCCTTCTCTAGGATCGTTAGTGCTTTCGCATTCCGTGACGCTAGAAATCGAAGCGTTGCTATTGATGAATTCTATCGAGTAGGTTCCGAAAATAGTATCTTCGCAATAGTGGACTTAGGTAAGCCCGAGAATCGCGTCAAACGGGCTTTGATCTCGATTTATGTTCGGAAGGTAATGCCTGCGATTGCCAGACTCGTTATGTCTGGCTCTATTGATGGCAATCCGTGGCGAATGATCTTTCCAACCTATCAGGCTCTCGGAAGCAACCGTGAACTGGTCAAGAGTCTGGGCAAACGCTTCAACAGCGTGATACTAAGAGAGTTCCTTCTGGGGGGCGCGATCGTCATCTTCGCCAGAAAAAACTAGTCTAACAGAGGAATCAATCAACCTTTGCCTACTCACTCACATCTGAGCGGAACGGATTCGCCTGAACTGTCGAATCCTAATTCCATCCCGTCAAATGAGGCGCTCTCAGAGAGCATAACTAAGTGTTCCTATGTTAGTGCAAAATGCTGCCACCATCGAGTACGATTGTTTGCCCATTGATAAATGAACAATCGTCAGAACACAGAAAAACGATGCTTTTCGCGATCTCTACAGGGGTCCCGAACCGGCGTATCAGATTTTCCTGCCGTTCC
>JAHECH010000714.1 GCA_024641835.1 Deltaproteobacteria bacterium | reverse complement strand
CAAGTACATGGATCACAGTATACATTGATAAAAGTGATGGATCGAAATGGCTGTTGGACTATCCTGACAGCGGACACCAGGGGGGAGGTAGCCCTCGATTGAGAAGGATGGAAAAGTGAAGAATCCAACCAAGAGACCATTGTGTCGTGAAAGGCCAAGCGGATGGTAGCCAACGGCGTCTCCCTCTTTGAGAGCATGGCATGGATTCCAGTTTCTATTTAGGCAGCCTGTCCTAATCTGATTACTAGTTCTTTGAAAGAGGGATCGCCCTAACCCACGCTAACCTGCGCCCAGGGCAGGCGGTTTGTAGCGATTTTCGGCCTGAATAGCCTTTCATAGTGCCATTTTATCCGCCCAGTCCACATGAATGGACGCATCTATGATCCGCAAATTGGGAGGTTTTTAAGCGCCGATAAATTTGTTCAGTTCCCGGGAAATCTTCAATCATACAACCGATATTCTTATGTTCAGAATAATCCACTCACCCATACTGATTCTACTGGAGAATTGATAGACACAATCTGGGATGTTGGGAGTGCTATTGTTGGAGTAATTGAAGTAGGCGCGAATCTATATGCTGGAGATTGGGGAGAAGCAGCTGTTTCTGCTGGTGGAGTAGTTGTTGACGTAGGCGCGGCATTCGTACCGTTTGTCCCTGGTGGAGCGTCTATTGGGATTAAGGCTGCAAGAGAAGGAGCGGAAATCGCCCTAAAAGAAGGGCTTGAAGAAGCCGCTGAAGCAGGAGGAAAGCGTCTGTTGAAAGAAGGTGCTGCAGAGGCAGATAGGTTAGCCTCAGAAGCAGGAGAAGCTGTTGCGGAATCTGGGGCTGATCTCCGAAAGCTTGAAAGTAATGCTCCTAAGCCAGAACCGATCACTAAAATAGACAAAGATCCTCCGACAGGGGGACCGCATCGCGAAACTAGTCAG
This sequence comes from Deltaproteobacteria bacterium, assembly GCA_024641835.1. GTDB lineage: Bacteria > Desulfobacterota > DSM-4660 > Desulfatiglandales > HGW-15 > JAHECH01. The sequence goes on along the minus strand of JAHECH010000714.1, from coordinate 2,040 downwards.
CCGGCCAGGGATGGATATGACTCACATCACATGCCAGCAGACAGTGTAACTAATTGGAAGAAAGGAGATGGTCCAGCTATTAAGATGGATCCTGAGGACCATAAAAATACGATGAGTTGGGGTTCCGGTAAAGATGCTAAAGCATACAGAGAGCACCAAAAAGAGTTAATTGACCAGGGCAAGGTGATGGAAGCATTCCAAATGGATGTTGATGATATTCGTTCGCAATTTGGCAATAAGTATGATGATGCTATCGAACAAACACAGAAATATCTCTTGGAGCTATTAGAAAAAGAAAAAGATAATCTATGACTGAAGATCTAGATATACAGCTGCATATTGGAGTTGGGCCTTTAATATTAGGTGACAACATCGAAAACATTTCCAGAATTCTAGGGCCGCCGAATCGCGTTCTTGAGCATCGGTTCTCCTCAGGAAAATCTTTTTACTATCAAAAGAGCTGCATCATGGTCGATGTGGATTCGGAAAATAATGCTGAAGCATTTGAACTATCAGCACCGTATAATCCAAAGCTAGAAAACTATCCATTTATCAGTAAGCCTTTTTCTGAAGCCAGAGTATGGCTCGAAAGTCACGATTCAGATATGGAATTTGATGGTGCTAGTTTGATATCGAGAAAACTAGGAATAGGGATTTTTGCTTCATCTGCAGAAAAAGCTCCTGAGGAACCTGTTGAATCAATAATTGTGTTTAGAAAGAACTATTATGATTAAATAGCCCATCCTGAAGTCCGATCGCTTGAGGACTGTGTGGAGAATGATGGCCCTTGCCCTGGAGACTTTCAGTTTGCTGTCGCGTAGCTCTTCGAAGCGGGCCAATACCGCCGTTTGGAACCAAAATCCTCAATCTCCACTCAAAGGATACCAACTTTTACGCACCAACACCAGTCCGGGCGTAAGCGTCCGGCCATGGACCCCCTTGACAGGATAGAAGCGGGACCCTTCTTGTGACGTTTTGTATATGGGCCGGAATCGAGATCGTGACGATCTCTACATCTAAACCGTGACGGCCCGAGCCAGCGGCGGCTTTTCCTGCCAGTGGCGGCGAGCCGGCGTAGCAAATTCAACCTGGTCCTTATGAACAAACATCTCGGCATCCAACCACCCGGAAGGGACCCTGTTTTTCCACCAAAATGCGCTCATTAATTACCGAACGGCACAAGAATTCAAATGAATCGAAACAACAATCTAGATTTTAATAAAGTCATTCCAGTTGAAACTATGTCTGGAGAAGACGGTGAGGAAACAGAGCTTCTCAAATCCCACATGGAAGAAGCGGAGTCGTATTTATCTCGTCAACGTTGGTGTGAGGAAATCAAGGAGTCTTATTTTGGCTTAGGAATAGGAGGAGTCGTAGCTATATTCCTTTTCCGTATTGTACCGAATGATCCCCAGATTGATAATTATATCTGGGTTATCGTTGGAGATGTTCCACCACTTTATCTGACAACAGAAGAGTGCCCGAATCCAGCATGCGCTCTAGATGGTTACATCGGTGCCATGGAAAAGTGGGCTGATGCTGCAATTCAGCAACGGAGTAAAGATGGATTGCCACCTGTGGAGGCTCCATTCACTCGCGAAAATGGACAAGCACTAAAGAAGAGGCTAAAATTTTTGGATAGGGAGGTTCTGAGTCAATACAAGGATGATTTAGTGTAGTTTTTCGGAGCCAATAAATAACCAATAATATGGTACATTTGACTGGCCAGGCTGGCACGAAGCAGACAGACCCTAAAGGCGTGAGACAATGACTCCATTGGACAGAGTGGAGTGAGGTTTACGTTCTTCCTGCTGAGAACATGCGAGTAAGTTCACCAGATTCAGCCAAAGAACAAACAATCGCCTCAATTGATTCACGACTTAATTTATCAATAACAATCAGGTATGATTCCGTAAAGTAACCGCTTCTCGAGACTTCGGCAGCAATGTCCTGAGACAACCTCATGGGATCGTAAAAGATTGGTCGAATTCTCCTGCCATCCTCCAATACTATCTCTAGCCCGTTAAACCAACCTTTTGC
>JAHECH010000713.1 GCA_024641835.1 Deltaproteobacteria bacterium | reverse complement strand
GGTTACGTGTTCGGCCCAGCCGAATTCCTCGCTTCAGCCAATCTTGAGCTGCAAACAGCTTTTGCAGCGCTCCAACGTGTTTCAGTCCTATTCGATCTGGTCCCCGAGGAAAACACGGGGACAGGAGAACCTGTGGAGAAGTTGAAGGGGGAAGTACAATTCAGAGATGTCTCCTTCTCATACGACGAGCGTGAGCCAGTCCTCAAGCACATCTCTTTCCATGTGAATCCTGGGCAGCATGTCGGTGTAGTTGGACCTAGCGGGGTGGGTAAGACGACCTTGTTGAGCCTTCTCCTCCGTCTTTACAAGCCGACAGAAGGCGAGATCTACCTTGACGGTCGACCTGCATCGGCGTACGAGGTGAGGTCACTGCGCCGGAGAATCGGATATGTGTCACAGACTGCCCATCTCTTATCAGGAACGATCATGGAAAATCTCTTGTATGGGAATCCTGATGCGGGCAGAGAAGAGATCATTCATGCTACCCAGGCGGCAGGCATCTACCGGTTCATCACAAGCCTGCCGGCCGGCTATGATACGGAAATCGGCGAAAGGGGTGTTACCTTGTCGGAAGGCCAGAAGCAGCGGATTTCCATTGCCCGGGCATTGCTGAAGATTCCCGACATTTTGGTTCTCGATGAGCCCACATCAGCTCTGGACAGAAAGACCGAAGAGACGATACTCCAGGCATTTCCGGCCATGGCGCAGAATAAGACGATATTTGTGGTAACCAATCGCGTGCCTGCTCTAAGGGGGCTGGATATTATTCTGCTTTTGAACGAAAGCCAGCTCATGGCAATGGGCACCCATGAGTCGCTCTCTGAAACTGACGATTACTACCGGTCACTGATCAAAGCTTAACATGCTGTTGTCCAAAAACGATCTATCTGCGAGGTGATGTCTCAAGAGGCTCTTCGCCCGGCGAGCTGATTTAGGAACAGGTCCTTAAAGCTCAATCCTTAGCCTGTAATACTTCTTCTGCCGCCTTTTTTGCCTTTTCTTGCTCCAGTATGGCGCACCCCTGATCAGGAGCGGGAGGGAAGAAGACATTAAAAGACGTTCCCCCCGAGAAATAGCAGTCTCTTTTGGTTTTGCAGAATTTGCACTCACTGATTCTGCCGGGACAGAGGTCACTGTCCTTCGGAATGTAGGTGCATCGGGATGACCACATATCGATTTTGAAGTTATACCGCTCGCTGAAAATCTTCATTCGCAGGAGATCTGCTCCTTTTCCGCCCGCATAGAAGTCGAAAGGCCTTCTTGAGGAGTAGGTCATCGTCTCCTGGGTGCTGAAGAATCCCTCGAATATCCGACCCTTGTTCTCATCGGTAATGCCTATCCCGCAGTCATAAACGATAAGCTCCGCACCATCACCCTTCTTGCGTACAATCACTTCGGCACGGCCTTCATCCGGAGTCGCCTCGATGGCATTCCTGATCAATCCGTCCACCACCTTCTCAAGCACATCTTCGGGCACACAAATCCTTGGCACGGGTTCCGTGTGGGTAACGATTTCCACGTCTCTGTGAGCAAATCTTGGTTTCATCGCCTCGAGACGCTCGATCATGTATCGATCGAGAGATATGTCGGAGATTTTGCTCTCCTTGGGACCGTAGATTTCATCGATCTTGCTTCTGATACGCTCAACGATCCTCCCCTCGCCAACTTCCTCTGCGACAAGTGCTTCCAGCTCATCCGCACACTGATCCAGAAGGAGATTCAGAAGCTCATAAGTCTTGTACTGCTTGTCCTGCATGATGTCCTGCACCTGGTACTGGATCTCCAGGATGCGGTTGGCGTTCCTCAATGCCCTTTCAACGGTCGCCTTCCAGCTTTTTTCAGGGAGGGACTCCAGCCTCTTTGTCAGGATCTTGAGCGAGGCAAGGAGAATGGAAACCGGTGTCTTCAGTTCGTGGGAGAGACGATTGATCACCCTGTCTTTGGCGCGGTTCAGGCTTCGCACCTCACGATAGGCCTGCTTGATCTCCTTTGAAAATCGAGCGTTCTCAATGGAAAGGGCAACTGTCCCTGCGATCAGGCTTAGAAGTTCCACATCCGTTTGATCGAAACTCCCTTCCTTCTTGTTGATGGCGCAGAGAACCCCGATGATGCGGTCGCTGGTTCGCAGGGGCACATCCAACATGTTTCGAGACTTGAAATGCATCTGTTCATCCACCACACTGTAGAAGCTGGGGTCTTTGGACGTGTCTTGAACAATCACGGGCTCACCTGTCCGGATCACTTGACCCGATATCCCTCTGTCAGCAGGGTATCGGATCTCTTTTGCCCTCTTCTGGGTGTCCCGGTCATCATAAGCAGCACCCATGAAAAAGAGCTCTTTTTTCTCTTCATCCAGGAGTACGACCAGCGCTCCTTCGACATTCAGAAGTTGTTTGATCTCGGTGCTGGTATAATCTAGAAGGTCTTCTAAATCCGGGTATGACGGCAGGGCCGTGCTGATGCGCAACAGGGTTTCATTCGTCTCTGCCAGTTTTTTCTCCTGAGTGATATCTCGCAAGAGAACCAGTTCACCTGCAGGCTGCCCCTCTGCTTCAAAAAAAACAGCGCCACTCATCATCACATCGAGAATCCGACCGTCTTTGGTTAGCCGTCTGCTTTCCTGTCTGGGGATGACTTTATCCTCGAAAAGCTTCTTAATGCTCTCCTTGGTTTGTTCCTCCAGTTCAGGAGGAACATAGGGGATGTATTTCCCCTGCAACTCTTCAAGGGTCCAGCCAAAGGTATCAGTGAAAGCAGGATTGAGATAACTCACCTTGCCGTCAAGGGTAAAAACCACCATGGGATACGGAATGAAATCCAGCAGGGTTTTGGACCGTTGTTCCGCGGCGCGGCTTGCTTCGTAGGCACACTGATAGCGTAGCTCTGACTGCTTGAGCTCTTCCTGTGCCTTGAATTTCTCCGTCACGTCCCTGGCGATCCCACGAAACCCCACCGTCTTGCCCTCTTCG
>JAHECH010000712.1:1921-2970 GCA_024641835.1 Deltaproteobacteria bacterium | reverse complement strand
TAGGTTGTCGTTGATAAACATTCCCCTTCTCAAAGCACATACCTTCCTAGGTAGTCCTTCGCCAACCATGATTCTTACTCGACACAGGCCGAGCTCTCGCATTTCGCTTTCTTCCACATTAGCTGAATCATCTTGAAGCGTGGCGAGGTAATTCTTGCAGTTTTGGAAATGCTCAGGTTCGTTGTTCTGTTTTGAGATCAGTTTCTTAAGTTCGTTATTATCAAGAAATTGCGCTGCGGTTTCTTTGTCTACGAAATGATTATCACCTATGACGACCTTTAGGTTTCCGTCGTTAATTGCACCAAAAAAATTTTCTACGACTGATATCGCCAGATAGTCCTCCCAGTTCTTTATGGCATCAAAGCAGATGATGGAAATCTTGCTCCCCTCATACTTCTGCAGTTCAATGCTTGTATCGGCCCGCTGAAGCCATCCAGGTATTTTGGGATCTACCCCCAAAACAGGCTGACACTTGTTCCTTACCCCCCAGAAGCCAACTCCTTGTTTGCGTTTCCCTCCTTTTTCATGGGACATCACAATGGATTTCCCTTGGGTAAGTTGTGACCATTGGCCTTTACCATCGTCCTGATAGACTGTCGAGATGAAGATTGTGCGGATGTTTGACACAGCGTAGGGGGCATATTTCCCAATTCCATAAGATCCTGCTGCTGTTTCAGAGCTTTTCTTGCTTTGGCCTTTTGCTTTAACAAAAGCATAAAAGGGAGTGCCGTTTACTGAAGGTCCTTTCATTCCTTGGGTATTGAAGTCAGAAATCACCAACACAGAACATTTCTTCTTGCCAAGCGTCTCAATCGCATTCTCAAAGAAAATTCGGGCCTTTTGGCTTTCATCTCTTGCGGCGTCGAGACAGCATACAAGATTTTCCCGAAGTTCATTCAAATCGGGAATTGTAGAAGTTTCTATTTCTTGGAGGGTAAACCTAACCACAACGGTGCCTGAATCCTTTGCAGCATCCAAAGCATTCTGGCAGACTTCGCGTGCGAGGTGGAAGATTGGATTGCCGCGAAAGTGCTCAATTCCAGAATCGT
>JAHECH010000712.1:0-1911 GCA_024641835.1 Deltaproteobacteria bacterium | reverse complement strand
CCCATTGGTCTGAATCGTCTGATGGGTGATGCCATCCGATACTCTCTGTCATCTTAAACGCTCCGAAGTGATTTTTTCTTTCACCGACTGTGCGAGTAATTTTGCGATTTGAACGGATACTGAGTTGCCAATTTGTGTGTACCTCTTTGACCTTGGAACGTCGTTTGGAAATTCAAAATCTGGCGGGAAACCCTGCAGTCTCAGGCATTCGTATTCTGTAAGTTTCCGGATTCCCTTAGAATCTTGTATGAACGGAACGTTATGCCCACCTTGCCCCATATTCGCGGTAAGCGTAGGACAAACCCCGGGTTCTTTCACGCGTACGAGATATTTTCTTAGCTGATATATACATTTCTTATCTTCAACATGCTTGCTTATCATTTTGTTGTATCGGTTTTCGTCAGGCAAATAGTAGGTTTCGTCATCCAAAGAACCTGAAAAATCAATGTATTTTGAAAGATCTTTCACGCTTGAATCTTTCTTGCTAGGGAAGGGGAATTTGCCATTCCTGAAGTGTTCGATAGAAAACGCCACCATAAAAAGCCGGTTTCTTTTTTGTGGCAGTGGCGTGAGATCATAGGTATCTAGCTCAGCACTGTTTGAGTCGCGGAACCAGTAACCAGCCATTTTAATTTCTTTTGTGAGTTCAAGGAACCAGCTGCCACCGGCCCCAACCCGTAGATATGGGGAGTTTTCCAGGACAATTACTGAAGGCTTGCGGTCCTTGAACTCTTTAATTATTCGAATTATCTCATAAAAAAGCCTTCCGCGTGGATCATCGAATCCCCTTCGCTCACCGGCTTGAGAAAAGCTTTGGCACGGAAATCCGGCGTGTAAAACATCAGCGGGCTCCAGATCATAGCCGTGAACATTGATCCCCTGAATATCTTCCTTAATTAGGCGAACATTCTTAACATTGTGGGCATAGGTTTTCGCCGCAGCAGGATCCTGTTCGACCGCCCAAGAAGTCTTAATTCCCGAACCTTCAAAACCAATGCACAAGCCGCCGATTCCTGAAAATAAGGCGCAAGCCGTTAATCCGTCCGTCTTTTCCAATATCATTGCCGTAGTATTAAGATTTGTTCATGACTTGTTCGTCGGAAATTCCTGTGCTCAACCCCAATTATCATGACAACCTGAATTCCCCTCTCTTTCTCTCACTTCCTTCCTGAAATCTCCTTCTAGCTTCTTTCACCTCCCGTTGAAGAGCGGAAAAGATCTTCCTGACGTCATCCTCGGTATAACTGTAGTTCGATTTGTTTGATAAGTTTCCAATCAGTCTGATTACTTTAATTGCATTATTTACGCGTTTATTAGCCAAATCTACAAACCTGTCTCTGTCTTGTACTCGGATGGCCATATTATCTACCCTCCATGCCGAACAGCAGGCTAGATAACGTGAGCCTCCGTGTCAAGGAGAATCTGCTTTTTTTTGCATTCACGCGTATATATGTAAAATGTACGAGCTAGGATGATGCCCCTAGCAACACGGAAAATCACTCACGATGGCATAACTACCCAAAACCGCAATTGAATTCAAATACCTATCATTCTACGTTTCGGAGGCCGTTGTTGACTACGTTGACTTGCTTATCCTAGACATTTCCCCGTCCCTATTTCCTCTTTGGCCCTTTGCCATAGCTGACCGCCGCTTCTTTCGCTTCATGCCGCACACACCGATCCCTCACCCCCCTCACCCAGCCTCTCCCACCAGGGGAGAGGGGAAAGGGGCATCGAAGGATTGTTTCGAAATGGGGTAGCTCATCCCTGGACGGGGGTCAGATATTATCAGGTTCATCCGGCAAATGCCGGGGTGAATGTTGGTGAGGGTTTGAAATAGTCATCGCCAGGGCGGTATATCCTCTCTTTGGTTTAGTTGAATCGAAGGGAGGAGGATACCGGCGATGGCGA
>JAHECH010000711.1 GCA_024641835.1 Deltaproteobacteria bacterium | reverse complement strand
CCCTGGCCCCGAGCGAAGTCGAGGGGAACAGTGGGAGGGGGCAGAACTCCCCCATGGATAAGTCACTGAAAAGACCAGGCCGGGAGACTTGGAACGAAAGAAAAGCCCCATGCCCGCCGGTGCGCTCTGCTTGAGGAGCGGCCTGCGGCCTTGAGGATTAATACTCGCACAAGAGGTGAGAAGACGAAAGAGCAGGCAATGGATTTCATGACTCTGTATCAAGAGTGCCGCCTTTGCCCCAGGGAATGCGGGGTCAACAGGTCAGGCGGTGCGAGCGAGGGTCACGCTGGTTTCTGCAAGGAGACATCGCAACTGAGGATTTCCCATGTGGGGCCCCATTTCGGTGAAGAGCCTCCCCTCACCGGAACCCACGGGTCTGGAACGATCTTTTTTTCGGGATGTTCTCTTCGGTGCTCCTACTGCCAGAACTATCAGATATCCCGCGACGGACTTGGGCAGCCCGTAGACCTGGACGAAGTCACCCGGCGGGTGGAGCGGATGATCAGAGACCATCATGTCCACAACATCAATCTCGTCACCCCGGACCACTTCTTGCCCCATGCCTTCAGCTTGATCTCCCTACTTCGCAGGAAGGGCTACTCCCTGCCGACGGTGTTTAATATTTCCGGCTACCAATCCGTACCCATTCTCAAGCTCGCTGAACTTTACGCGGACATCTATCTCCCGGACTTCAAGTACGCTGACCCGGCTCTGGCCGCAAAGTTCTCCAGGTCCGGAGATTACGCCGATGTTGCTCTCAGGGCAATATCCGAAATGATCCGGCAGAAAGGCTTCCTGGATAGCTTCGATAGCGGCTCCCTATTGGCAAGCAGAGGCGCGATGGTCAGGCATCTCATCCTTCCCGGCTATGTTGAAAACTCCATCAACGCCCTGACCACCCTTTTCCTTGAGTTCGGTGCTCTTCTGCCCATAAGCCTCATGTCCCAGTACTCGCCGGTCCTGCACCACGAGGAGGAGAGCATGAACCGCACCCTTACAGCAGAAGAGTTCCAGGCTGTCTACGCTCACGCAGTAGATCTTGGCTTCGTGCACCTCTTCGTCCAATTTCCTGAGGAAAGGGGTCCCGGCATCAAACCCCCATTCCTCCCTGATTTCAGACTCAATCAACCTTTCTTCACCCCGCATGACTAAGTACCGGGATCGCTTTGCTGGACGAGCACTCCTTAAGCTCCGCGGTCCTCAAGGCGCATTAGCGCCGGTCCCCAAGCTCCGTCAGGGGCGCTCGGCTTCATACTGAGATTGACAGACCGGGCTCCGCTTGCTAAAAGCAATACGCGGTGCAAGGCGCGAGGTGGTGGAGCGTACTGAAAGACAAGGGGAACCTTCCCTAAAGGGGCATAAGCGCTAACCTACAGCATGGCCGGAGAAGGATAAAAGGCCGATGATGCCTTTTCTGGACGTGACTGGCGGGAGGGCGCTGTCTTTTCACGGTTTATCTATGGGGGAAACCCCTGGCCCCGAGCGAAGTCGAGGGGAACAGCGGGAGGGGGCAGAACTCCCACGTAGATAAACCGTTGAAAAGACTAACCTGCCCCAGGCGGGCCAGCCCGGGAGACTTGGAACGCAAGAAAAGGTATCGTTGGCCGGTTAAGTCAGCGCTTATGTCCTCGAGGGGGAGGAAGGAGCCATTTCATGAAGATCGCCTACCTTGATTGCTTCTCCGGCATCAGCGGTGACATGTTTGTGGGAGCACTTCTGGATGCCGGGCTCCCCTTCGATGAGCTCCAGAAGACCCTTGGTTCGCTGCCGCTCCGGGGCTATAGAGTGGAGACGCTTCGGACCCACAAAAACGGCGTGCATGGCACCCGTTTCATCGTAGCAGTGCAGATGGAAAACCAGGTAGCCAGGCGATTCAGAGATATTAAGGATATGATTCAGTCCGCCGGTTTGAGCAGCTGGGTAAAAGAGAAGAGCATTGAGACCTTTGAAAGCATTGCCATGGAAGAGAGCAAAATCCACGGCTGCCTGCCCGAAGAGGTCCACTTCCACGAAGTAGGCGCTACGGATTCCATCATCGATGTCGTAGGAACGCTTTATGGTGTGGAGCGGCTGGGCATAGCCTCGGCCTACGCCTCGGCTTTGCCCTTGGGTTCCGGATTTGTGGACACTCGGCATGGCAGGATGCCTCTTCCTGCACCGGCAACTCTCGCGCTGCTTAGAGGGGTTCCTATCTACGACTCCGGCCTCAAACAGGAACTGGTGACCCCCACCGGCGCCGCCCTCGCCAGAGCTCTGGTAAAGTCTTTTGGGCGGATGCCCCCCATGGTTGTGGAGAAGATCGGCTACGGCGCAGGGAGCCGTGATTTGCCCGATAGGCCCAATCTCCTCCGCATCATCATCGGGGAAGAGGAGCTGCAAGAACGTCTCGAGACGGTCACGGTTCTTGAAGCCAACCTGGACGATACGAATCCAGAATGGTTCAGCTTTCTCATGGACCAGCTTTTTGAGGCGGGCGCCCTGGATGTGGTGTTCTGCCCTGTTCAGATGAAAAAAAACAGACCCGGCGTCCTGGTACACGTCATCGGCAGACCCCACCAGCAGGATGATCTCATGAATATTTTGTTCAGGGAAAGCACGACCCTTGGCGTGCGTTTCCGGTACAGCCAGAGAAAAGTCCTGGAGAGGTCTTTTGTTGAAATCGAGAGTCCCTGGGGACCCATGAGGGTGAAGAGGGTTCTTCAACCTGACGGATCATCCTTTATTTATCCGGAGTACGAGATGTGTCGAAAAATAGCCCTGGACAAGGGCGTCCCTCTTAAAGAGATCTATTCCTGGGTCATGGGACAGAACAGGAGAAGTGCCACATGACGAGCGCTCCGCTTCTGGCGGGTATGGGGGTTTTCTGAAGTGACTGGCGGGAGGCCGCTGTCCTTTTCGTGACTTATCTGTGGGGGAAACCCCTGGCCCCGAGCGAAGTCGAGGGGAACAGCGGGAGGGGGCAGAACTCCCCCA
>JAHECH010000710.1 GCA_024641835.1 Deltaproteobacteria bacterium | reverse complement strand
AGGTGCTGGAGGCGGTCAGGCATTTTGCAGAAAAGGGCAAACCCATTGCGGCTATCTGTCACGGGGCCCAGGTGCTGGCTGCAGCCGGCGTCATCAAGGGGAAAGGTTGCACGGCGTATCCTGCAGTGGGACCCGATGTGAAGAGTGCAGGAGGCAAGTGGGTGGATGTTCCTGTGGATAAAGCCCACGTAGATGGGAATCTGGTGACTGCGCCTGCCTGGCCGGCCCATCCTGAATGGCTGGCGAAGTTTCTCAAGGTTCTGGGAACAAAGATAGAGCCGTAGTCGATCAGTTGAAAATGCTCCGGATACTTTTTTCGATCTTTAATGTTCTTGAAGATAGGCCGACGCTAGATACCGCGTATCATGATGTGATGAAGAACCCCGGTGGCATCAAGGCGCGCTAATCTGGGCATGTCTCATCCTTACTCTATGCCGCCTACCATGTCAAGTTATTTACTTACTTACGGACGTTATATATCACAGAGGAGAAGGTGAATACTCCCCCATCCGTCTTTTTATTTTCATTTCCTAAATGACAAACAGTAGGAGGATTTCAAACTCATGGAATATCGATGTGTAAATTGTGTCGTCTTGCCGCCTTGATTACATGTTTACGGGCGATTTTCCGAGCCTTTTTGGGGTTTCGCTCTTCAATAGCCTTAACAATCTCCTCGTGTTCGCCATGCACCCCGGTGAGCATCTCGCCGTTTTTGTAAAGATTTTTGATCCCTGTGAATGACCAAAGCTTTTTATCGACCCATGACACAAATTTTGCCAAGTGAGGGTTTCCACTTGCGTCGATTATAGCCCCGTGGAATCTCAAACTCTCTTCAGTTCCGTCCTTACCATCCGCTAATGCCTTTCTAATTTCGTGCAGTCGTGTTTTCAGCACTTGAATCTCCTTAGGTTTAGCCCTAGCAGCCGCGATTGCCGCTGCTTCCGGTTCAATAATGGCTCGAAGTTCGTATAGCTTCTCCAACGCTGTTTCTTGTTGATCTCCCATATCAAGACGGAACACCAGCCCGGAAGGATCTTTCGCCAGCTTGGAACGCCCCCCTCTCCGCGTCTCAATCAGGCCCTCGTGTTTCAAACGGGCAATCGCCTCACGCACGACGGTACGGCTAACATCCAAACGAGCGGCGAGCTCCGCTTCAGTGGGAAACATGCCTCCTGGTTCAAAAGCTCCCCTATTGATTTCTTCTGTGAGAAAATCGGCCACTTGCTGGGCCAACGATGCCTGGCGCTTGATGATCGGTTCAGCAGTCATTTTAAATCCTTTTGTAAGATTATACTTTTTTTCTTGACACGAGTCACAACATATGTCAAGCATATACTTCTTGTCATACAATATTATAATATGCAATATGATCTTTTGAGCGGTCAAGGCGCGCAGGCTGGCACGATATAGTTTGGTAAAAGAATCAACTAACTTGATCAAAAAATGTAAACATGTCGGGTGGGTTGTTGTCTCAGCAAACACGTTTTTTGTTCTTTAGGTGAACGCGGTCTTCAAGGTGAACGACTAATTCAAAGGAGGTGGGGGTATGAGAAGAATTGCTTTGTTTTTGACGATGGTCGGAATTGTGGCTATGTTCTTGGCGGAATCAAATCCCGCTTTTGCTGCGCCACGTCAGCTCAAGTTCAACACGTTTTCCGTCTCGGGAAGTCCTTGGCACAATGCTATGCTAAAGTTCGCCGAGCTAGTCAAAAAGAGGACTAACGGCGACATCGAAGTCCTCGTATACGCGGACGCGAAATTGGGTGATATGTCCCAAACCCTGACGGGCCTGCGTACAGGTTCAATTGACATGGCCTATTTTGACGTCGGAGTTTCTAGCTTTGTTAAAGAGTACAAGGCTATGCAGATTGTCTGGTGTCCCTATCTATTTAAAGGTAAATCGGATGCCACCAGGATTTTGAATGGCCCGTTGTTTCTTGACTATCTCGACACTCAAGCCAAAAAAGCAGGCTTTCGTATTTTTGCGATTGCCGGTGACCGATCTCCGAGAGCGTTCGAAACGGTGAAGGGTCCGATCATGAAGCCCGAAGATTTGAAAGACATGAAACTTCGAATGATACCTGTCGATATCTCTTTGGAAACGGCCAAAGCTTTGGGCGCCAAGCCCGTCGGTATGGGTATGTCTGAGATTTACATGGCCCTGAAACAAGGAGTGGTGGACGGGCAGGATAATGGGTTTGATCTGTCCATCCCACCCAAATTCTATGAGGTGGCCAAGTACTGGTCGGCCACCGATCATGTCTATTCAGTTACGGGATGGTACATTGGGGAGAAGGTGTGGGAGAGCCTATCCGAACCTCAAAAGAAGATCTTTGTAGAAGCCGCAATGGAAGCAGGAAAAGTCGCCACCGTTGAAGTAGAAAATTTGGATCAGCAAGGGGTTGAGATACTCAAAAAGAATGGATGCACGTATGTCATACCGGACCGAGAAGCATTCCGAAAAGCTTTAGCGGGCGTACCCAAGCTTTTTGAAGGCAAGGTCTGGCCAGAAGGGTGGTTTGAAAAGATACAGGAAATGCAGAAATAGCCTCAGTTAAATTACCTGCGGAGAATTATAGCATGTTCGCCGGAATGCTCCGTCTATCGAGGTGGTTGGATTTTGCGCTCAAGTGGTACATCGTGGGCCTGATGGTCTTATTAGTTGGACTGACCTTCGCGCAGGTGTTTACCCGGTACGTGATGAGATCTCCATTGACCAGCACCGAACCGCTATCTAGGTTGGTGCTGGTCTGGGTGACCTTCATGGGTGCGGCCGCAGCGGTGCGCCGCAATAAGCTCATCCGTATCGAAGTGATCGAAGAGCTATTCCCCTGGAAACTGAAGGCGTTCCTACCGGCAGCCTTCGATCTGATCGTGATGTTCCTGTGCCTGGTTATCATCGTCAAGGGCTGGGAGGCGGTCATCATCACCGAATCCCAGATGGAGGCGGGCACACCTTTCACTTACGCCTGGTT
>JAHECH010000076.1 GCA_024641835.1 Deltaproteobacteria bacterium | reverse complement strand
ACTCGTAGCCCGCGTATACCTGCAGCATCTGTCTCACGAACTCCCTGACTCCCATCTCAACATGGCCCAGGAACTCAGCAACGCTTTTGAACTGGCTTGCGGTTTCATCCAAACGACTCTTACAAGGGCTTGATCAATGGCTTCTTTTCTTGCTAGGTTGTTTATGGGGCTTCTCCTTCCTGAATTGGGGCTTTCTCAAGACCCCGGGTTACTTCTTATCGGGAAGGTTAAGCTCTTCAATTTTGTCAGTCAACCGAAATTACACGAATGAGGATATGGTACCGTAGAATACGTGTTAGGTGACTTCAAGGGTGAAGAGGCGTAAGTGGAAGGTAGAGTAAGTGCCTTTAACACAAACATATTGGAGATAGCTAGCGTCTGTCTAAGCTTTGGAGGTTTGGAGGTTCTGCGGGATGTGTCTGCAGAAGTGAGGAGACATGAAATTCTAGCAATCATTGGCCCAAATGGTGCAGGCAAAACGGCCCTTTTTAACTGCATATCCGGGTTCTACCGCCCTCAAAGGGGTAGGATTTCCTTTTTAGGTAACGATATTAACCGCTTGCCTCCACATGCTATTGCCAAATTGGGAATGGGTAGGACATTTCAGAATATCGTCCTTTACGGCGGTTTAAGTGTCCTGGATAATATTTTGGCAGCAAGGCATATTCTCATGAAGACCAACTTTTTAGCCGGGGCGCTGTATTTCGGGTGGGCACGCAAAGAAGAAGTGAGGCACAGGAGAGTCGTGGAAGAGATTATCGACTTTTTGGAGATCCAGCCAATAAGGAAACAAATCGTGTCCAATCTCCCCTATGGTATGAGGAAGCGAGTTGATTTGGGGAGAGCTTTGGCCTTGGAGCCTAAGCTTTTGCTGCTGGATGAGCCGATGGCCGGCATGAACGTGGAAGAGAAAGAGGACATGGCGCGGTTCATTATGGATATTTATGAGACTAAGAATATCCCCATAGTGCTGGTGGAGCACGATATGGCATTGGTTATGGATATCGCTGATCGGATTATCACTTTGGATTTTGGAAGGAAGATTGCTGAGGGCGATCCCAATAGCATTGTTAAGAACCCCAAAGTCATAAGTGCGTATCTGGGGGTAAAGGAGACAGCTTCTGGAGAAATTAAGGCTGCTACAATAAGCGAGCGTTCATAATGAAACAAGAAGATACTCTTCCGAAACATTTAAAACACAACTATGAAGTCTGGGGCCACAGAAAAACTGCTATCCGTCATAAGAGGTTGGGTATCTGGCAGGAGTTCAGTTGGAAGGACTATTATGAGAATGTGAAACACTTTGCACTGGGCCTAAAGGCGTTAGGCCTTCGAGAGGGAGATAAGATCTGTATTCTCGGCGATAATGAACCTGAATGGTACTGGGCCGAGCTTGCATGTCAGTCATTGAGAGGCACGTCAGTCGGAATTTTCGTAGATTCTGTTCCTAATGAGGTTAAGCATATTGTTAGTCACTCCGATGCCGTTTTCGTGGTTGTTAAAGACCAAGAGCAAACTGACAAGATGCTTCAAATTAGAGGAGATCTGTGTCGGGTAAAAATGGTTATTTACTGGGACGCAAGAGGCATGTGGAGCTACAAAGACCCTTTCGTGGTCAGTTTTGAAGAAGTACAGAAGATTGGCAAGGAATATGGGAGCGAACAACCAAACTTGTTTGAAGGTGAGATAGAAAAAGGTAATGGCAAGGATGTGGCCATCATCTGTTACACCTCTGGGACATCCGGGCTGCCGAACGGTGTAATGATTACCCATGAGAACTTGATTACTACAGTAGAGAATTGGTTTAAAGTGGATCCTTGGCATGAAACTGATAACTATCTCAGTTGCGTGCCTCCTGCCTGGATCAATGAGCAAGCGTTCGGTATAACAGGAGGACTGTTTTCAGGAGCGGTAGTCAGTTTTCCCGAAAGACCAGAAACGGTGGAAAATGATGTGCGGGAGATAGGGCCTTCTGTGATCTTGTATAATGCCAGAATGTGGGAAGATTTGAGTTCGAAGATTTTGGGCAAAATGGAGGATGGCTCGTGGTTCAAAAGGGCACTATTTAATATCTCTCTGCCTATTGGATATAAAGTTGTCGGTACGAAGATGGATGCAAGGGAACGTAACACCATATGGAAGCTTCTTTACCGGATTGCAAATCTCGTAGTGTTTCGCCCCTTGAGGGATAAGATTGGCTTAAAGAATGCCAAAAGTGCTTATACAGGGGGGGCATTAATCAGTCCCGGGTGCTTCCGCTTATTTCGGGCTTTGGGTGTTAACCTGCGGGATCTATATGGCACGTCTGAAGCGTCGCAGTGTTGCTGCCATTGTGGGGAAGATGCTAAGTTTGAAACAATTGGGTTTCCTATGCCTGGTATGGAGGTAAGGATTAATAAAGAAGGTCAAATGTTGTGGAAGGGCCCTTGCGTATTCCTCGGCTATTATAAGGATCCTGAGAAAAGCGCCGAGGCTTTAGCTGACGGATGGTACAACAGCGGAGATGCTGGCGATATAGACGAAGACGGTCACCTTCTTTATCTAGATAGGCTCTCTGATATGATGGAATTGGAGGGAGGTCTGAAATACGGTCCCCAGCAGATTGAGGGGAGACTAAAATTTAGCCCGTTTATCAAGGAGGTTGTTGTGTGTGGTGGAGGCAAGATCCCTTATGTGATTGCACTGGTTCAGATAAGTCTTGAGGCCGTGGGAAAATGGGCAGAACGGTGTCATATACCCTATACGACCTTTGCAGACTTGTCTCAGAAAGAAAAGGTTTATGATCTGGTAGAAACAGAACTGAAAAACCTGAATACTAAATTGCCAGAAGCTGCAAGAGTGAAGAAATTTGTTTGTCTGCATAAAGAGCTAGACCCTGATGAGGAAGAGCTGACTAGGACCAGGAAGCTTAGGAGGGGCTATCTCATGAAGAAGTATAATGACTTAATAGATGCCATTGTGGAGGGTAAAGATACCTTTTTCGCAACGGCTGAGGTTAAATATACGGACGGGAGTCGAGGAGTGATAAGTACGTCTGTGAGCATCAGAACGATTTTCTGATTTTCGGGGTTTTCGGTGAACTATTTTTCCCAATTAATAGTGACTGGTGTGATGCTGGGTGGTATCTATTCTTTGGTGGCCCTAGGCTTCGTCGTAATTTACAAATCGACCGGTATCCTAAATTTCGCCCAAGGTCAAATGCTGGCTGTTGGAGCGTTCATTTTGTGGTCGCTTGTTGTACGCTTGAGCCTTCCCTTATGGGCGGCCGGGCTATTAGGTGCCGTATGCACCGCCATTTTGGGTTTTATCATAGAGCGTCTCACCATACGTCCCATGACCGGCCAGCCTATATGGGCCGTCATCGTCATGACGGTTGGTCTTGGCACTTTTTTTGATGGCGTGATTCCTGCTGTATTCGGCGGGGAAGAGCAAGCATTCCCCCATTATTTCCCAATCGGCGGGGTGCGGATTTGGGAACTCAGTATCTCTTATGAGCATCTTTACAGCTTCCTCGCGGCATGGGTGATGGTTGGTTTTTTCCTTTATTTTTTCTATTGCACTAGGTGGGGATTGTTGATGCGAGCTGTCGCCGATGGACATGATAGGGCTAGAAGTTGTGGGATAAAAGTGGGAACTGTGTCCAGTTGGGCATGGATGATTGCCGCCGTTAGCGCCATGACGGGTGGATTCCTTATAGGAAGTATTGAGAGCGTTTCGACTGCCATGGTAGCCATTGCCTTGAGGGTGTTTCCGGTCATAATCTTGGGTGGACTGGATTCTATAATTGGCTGTATTGTAGCTGGCGCCATCCTGGGTGCTCTACAAATGTTGGCCGTGGGATACGCAGATCCCTTAACGGAAGGAGGAGCAGGAGAAGTCGTGCCTTCTATCGTGATACTACTGACTTTGATCTTTAGGCCACACGGTATATTTGGGAAGGAGGAAATAGAAAGGATTTAGGATGGAGGTTAGCCTTCCTTGCGGGATTTTTAATACGCGGTACGAACAGGATATGGCTGTCGTGCGTACCAAAGCGCACTGGGCATGGCTCAGCGGTGGTATCATATTCTCGTTCTTAGTACCTCCACTTTGTGGACCCGTATGGTTCAATTGGGCCACTGAGACATGCATAGTAATTATTGCTGTTCTTGGGCTCTATTTTGTCACAGGTTTGTGTGGTCAGATATCCCTTGGGCAAGCTGGATTCATGGCAATCGGGGCGTATACCACTGCGATTTTAATGGGGCAAACAGGGATCTCTTTTTGGCTAGTACTCCCTGCTGCTGCAATAATAACCGCTGTCGTGGCAGTCCTATTTGGCATCCCATCTCTAAGGGTAAGGGGACTTTATTTAGCTATGGCGACGCTTGCTGCGCAGTATCTTATTATCTGGATATTAACACATCCACCGTTGCGTAACTTGTCCAGGGGGGTGGACGGGCTATTTACACCGCCGCCTAGGTTGGGAACGATAACTTTTGATTCCTATTCATCGTGGTTTTACGTAGTAGCTGTGTTCACGTGGCTGTTGATTTATTTCGCCGAAAATATTTCCCGTACAAAAGCTGGAAGGGCCTTTGTGGCCATAAGAGATGCTCATCTGGCAGCGGAAGTGCAAGGTATTAATACTTTTAGGTATAAAGTTTTGGCTTTCTTTCTATCGGGTATATATGCTGGAGTCGCTGGGGCACTTTTTGCGCCATACGTAATTGTGATTGCTCCAGACAATTTCAACATGGAGAAGGCGATTTGGTATCTCGGTATGCTCATAGTAGGGGGACATGGCAGCATCGTGGGAGCGATCCTTGGTGTTATTTTCGTTCGGCTGGTTCTTGAGGTGACATCGATTTTGGGGCCTACCATCCATGTGATTCCTTGGTTGGGCCCTCACCTTGAAAATTACTTTGGTGAGATCATCTTTGGTTTCTTGGTAATTATGTTTCTTATTTTTGAAGCAAGAGGGATTAATCAGAGATGGACTACTCTTAAGTCTTGGTGGAGGCTTCATCCGTTCTCTTATTGAGATTGTCTGGCAGTGAGAAAGGAGGTTGTTGAAGGTGATGAGGCAACGTAGGGCCATATTAACTGACGTTCATCCTTAATTGAGGAGGGAGAAGAAATGGGTAACAGAATGATCCACAAATCAATGTCGCTTTTGGCAGTGTTAGGGTTATCTTTAGCGGTAGGAGTTATGGTCTTCGGCTTTTGTTCTGTGGCGAAAGCGGAGGAATTTGCGGGCGAGATTGTAATCGGTGATGACGAGATGTTGTCAGGCGCTTATTCCTCGACTGGGACGTACGGTGGTCAAGGAGCTGTTGATTATTGGAAGTCTCGAAACTATCGTTTGGAAGTTGGCGGTAAGACGTATAAGGTCAAGCACATGATGCTGGATAACAAGACTGATGTGTCTGTAACGGTTTCGAATTTCTACAAGTTTATTGAGGCAGGCGCTCCTATAATTAGGGTAGACTGGACACCAGGCTTGGTTGCAACGTTGAAACTAGCTGAACAACAAAAGGTTCCAATTATAGGTGGAGGGTATAGCAAAAGCCTTTTCTCCCCCCCCAGCAAATACATGTATGGAGCGCAACCAAGCTATCCCGGGATAACGGGCGCCAGTATCAAATGGTACAAGGAAAATGTGTGGAAGGGCCCTGGGAAAATGAAAGTGGGGCTTCTCCTATGGGATAATGCTTTTGGGAGAGCTATCCATACGGATTCAGTGTACGGTTACCTTAAAGAGGATCTTGGGGTTGAGGTGTTGCCCACCGAGTTTTTTCCCATGCAAGTCCATACTTTTACCTCTCAGCTTATGAGACTGAAAGAGCAGGGAGTTAACGTAATATATTTCATGGCTCTTACGGCTCAATATGCCATGCTTGCTAAAGACGCGAAACGGCTGGGGCTAACACCTAAAGTTGGACTGATAGCAACTCTTTTTAATTTGACTGATAAGTATGTAGAAATGGCTGGTGATGCTGCCGAAGGAACTTATGGAGCGTGGCAATACTATGTAGATCCTGGAGATGATACTCCGGCACATCCGGTTATTCATGGGATCCACGATTTGATGGAAAAATACCGGGGTGATCGGTATTACAATGTTATGTATATCCACGGCTACGCATTTCATAGCATAATCCACCACATTTTAACATTGAGCATTGAAAAGTACGGTTTTCCAATCACCGGAGAGCAGGTAGCTGAAGTGACTTCAAATCTGGGGCCCTGGGATTGGGGACTGAGTAGATACTTTACGGGATATGCTGGCGGTGACCGTTTGGGATGGCACGAGGTGAGATTGCATCAGGTAAAGAAGGGCAAGGTAGTCTGTGTCAGCGACTGGCTAAGAGCGCCCGACGGAATTCTAAAAAGGGAGCCCTGGATTACGGGGGGAGCGAAATAGTCGTTTTGTTTTCATTCAATCACTGTGAATGATTTGACAGCATATTATAGCTGGGCTCGTCTTGTCACCCTGTCTTAGGAGAAGCCAAAGGTTTCCTATGCTCTTTCTGAACAATATTGAGGTATTTTACAGCGATGTTATACAGGTGCTCAAGGGAGTTTCTCTAGAGGTATCAGGTGGCTCTATTATTGCTCTGTTGGGAGGGAATGGTGCAGGCAAATCCACCACTCTCAAAGCGATATCTGGCCTCCTTGGAGCAGAGTTGGGGAAGGTAACAAGCGGTAGCATTACATGGGATAATCGGAGGATAGAAAACGAGAACCCGGAAAAGGTAGCCAGAATGGGCATTATTCAG
The DNA here is from genome assembly GCA_024641835.1 of Deltaproteobacteria bacterium. GTDB lineage: Bacteria > Desulfobacterota > DSM-4660 > Desulfatiglandales > HGW-15 > JAHECH01. The sequence continues at coordinate 4,349 of JAHECH010000076.1, read as the reverse complement.
GTAGTGGAAGGAAGGGCAATATTCGAGCATTTGACCACGGAGGAGAACCTGCTGGTCGGGGCCAATATGCGTTCCAACATGGCCGAGATAAAGGAAGACTTAGCCATGGTCTATAACTATTTCACAAGGCTGGAGAGTCTTCGAAAGCGTATTAGCGGCTACCTGTCAGGAGGTGAACAACAGATGCTGGTATTGGGCCGCGCCATGATGGCACGGCCAAAACTCATGCTTCTAGATGAGGCATCCTTAGGGCTTTCTCCTGTCTTAGTGGGGGAAATATTCGACATAATAAAGAGGTTCAACGTGGAGTCAAAGACCGGTGTTCTGGTGGTGGAACAGAATGTTCGAATTGCTCTCCTTCTTGCTCAGTATGCTTATGTGATGGAGAATGGACGGATAGTGCTTGATGGTCCTGCTGAGGCTCTGAAGGAAAATGAGGACATTAAGGAGTTCTACATGGGGCTTGGAAAATTCGATCAGCGAAAGAGCTACCGAGATGTCAAGCATTATAAGAGAAGAAAGAGGTGGCTTGGCTGAACTCGGCCAATTCTGCAATACAGATCAGGTTTAATTGAAATGGGACGAATAAAATTGATTCTGCTCTCATTTGAGGCGAATTCGAGAGATGCCACGGCGTCTAAACAGTCGTGTCGCTGAGCCGCTCCTCTGAACAATTGCTAAACGAGTGACCTTTAAAAATATGAACTGGATTTTCGGTATTTCATGATATCATCTTTTACCCCTTACTAGGGTGAGGATCCTGTCTGAATACTGTATCACTTTTTGTGCAGTTAATGAGGTTCACTGAATGCTGGTCGTTTGACCCCGCAGCTTGCTGCGGGGTATATGCCCATCCTAGGTTCGGGCATGTCAAATGAAAAGCTCAAGAAAGGCTGCCATTGTGCATGGCAGATTCACTATCGCATTGTTTTTCCTGTGAAGTACCCAAAAGCATCGTTGGATCCTGAGGTGGTAAAGGTCATCCAGGAAGCGGGTGAAGGAATTGCTGAAAGGGATTCTATTGGAATGGAAGCGATCGGCTGTTACAAGGACCATATTCACCTCCCCTGCGGGTCGCATCGGAAGGTAGCGCGTCGTCGGATTGTACGAGTATTCTAGAGCATAACAGCCCGAGAAATATAGGGACGCAAGCCATCGGTGAAAAAAGAAGTTTGGGCGGTGAGTTTTGCAACGATGGCTATTATGTTGCAACAGTTGGTGATAGAGCCAACTGGGATACAGTTGAAAAGTATGTCCGGACATAGAGCAAATCCAGCAAGTGAAGTTAGACAACCCAAGCTTTTCGATTCGGTTCTGGTACCCTGCAGCAAGCTGCGGGGTGATTCGCTGTTGAGTCTGGGGGTTCCGCGCATATTGCTATTAGTGCGCCCGACATGGGTTTCAGTGGAGAAAGAATAAATGGAAAAAAGGTGCTTTACAATTAACTCGCCTACATCGGGAACATTTTACAGACGACCATCCCCTGAAGAAGATTTCTATGTTGAAGTAGGAGATCACATCAAGAAAGGAGACGTTGTTTGTATTCTTGAAACGATGAAGGTGTTTAATGAAGTAAGAGCGGAAAGGGAGGGTATTATTATTGAGATTCTGGTCAATGATGAGGACGCCGTCTTGACCAGGCAACCGATGATAAAGGTACAGATCATATGATTTGAAAGAGGCTGAGATTCTATGTTTAAAAAAGTTTTAATTGCAAATAGGGGAGAAATAGCTTTACGGATAATTCGAACTTTAAAGGATATGCGGATCAGGAGTGTGGCGGTTTATTCTGATGCTGACAGGGGGTCTTTGCCCGTTCAATGTGCTGATCAGGCAATACATATTGGTCCTGCTTTGGCTCGTAAAAGCTATTTAGATATGGAAAAAATAATTGATGTCGCCAAAAGTGCTGGAGTGGATGCTCTTCATCCTGGATACGGTTTTTTGGCTGAAAATGCCCATTTTGCTAGGGCTTGTGAGGATAATGGTATCGAGTTTATTGGCCCATCTTCCCAAGCTCAGAGGCTGGCAGGTGAGAAAATTGAGTCGATAAAAATAGCGAAAAAAGCGGGAGTGGCGGTGGTGCCTGGTAGCGAAGGCGCTGTTTCTTCATCGGAGGAAGCACGGAGGATAGCTGAGCGAATAAAGTATCCTGTCATTATTAAGGCCTCTGGTGGAGGTGGTGGGAAGGGGATGAGAATCGCCTATGACGATAGGGAGTTGATGCGATTCATAAGGCTATCCGCTGGAGAGGCCAGGGCTGCATTTGGTAACTCTAATATATATATTGAGAAATATATCCTTAAACCCCGCCATATCGAGTTCCAGATCCTAGCAGATAAGTTTGGCAATTGTATTCATTTGGGCGAAAGGGAATGTAGTATTCAAAGAAATTACCAGAAGTTGATTGAAGAGTCTCCATCAGCCTTTGTGGACGATGAAATGAGGGAAAACATGGGTGTGGCTGCTATCAAAGTAATGCAGGCTGTAAGCTATACAAATGCCGGTACGGTGGAGTTCTTGGTGGACGAGAACGGACGATATTACTTTAACGAAATAAACTCTCGTCTTCAAGTGGAGCATCCAGTAACTGAAATGGTTACTGGTATGGATCTTGTAAGGGAGCAGATATCGATCGCAGCCGGTAACCCTTTAGAAATTAAGGAAGAGGATATTTGCCGACATGGATGGTCTATGGAATGTCGTATCAATGCGGAAGATCCAGATAATAATTTTCAACCAGCTCCCGGATTTGTGAAGCAGCTTATTTTGCCGGGAGGCTTTGGGGTAAGAGTAGATACGCATTTATATGGCGGCTACGAAATACCACCTTTTTACGACTCTCTGATTGCAAAGTTGGTGGTATGGGGTAAAGACAGGCACTCTGCCATTGCCCGCATGAGTAGGGCATTGGATGAACTTGCTATTGATGGGATAAAGACTACAATTCCTTTTCATCGAAAGATAATGAAAGATGTCGATTTTGTTAGCGGAGAAATTAATACGCAATTTCTGGAACACTTTCTCAGGAAGGGTTAGGAACCAATGAGCGAAAAAAGAGAAAATGGAAGATACTCCGTTGATACTACCAGAGGCTTAATCCAGGAGGATAAGAAAAGGGCGAAAGGAAAAGGCATCACCTTCAGGCCCTATACAGAGGGAATGAGGACTCGTCTCGGGAAGGTCGAGCAGTGGCGTGAGGACATAAAACGGTCTTCTAACGACAGGCTTTTCAAAAGACTTCGTTCCATGAGGAAACTAACCGCCCGGGAAAGGATTGACGGCTTATTCGATCAGGGAACGTTTTATGAATTGAGCATATTTGCTGAAAGCCAGATCAAAGTGATGGATATGGATAAATATAAAACCCCTGCTGATGGTGTGATCTGTGGTTTTGGAGAGGTAAACGGCAGAAAAGTTTGTGCTTATGCTACGGATTATATGGTTATGGCAGGAGAGATGAGAGTGCCTATAATTGCATTCATAGATTCTGCTGGGGGGAGATTAAATGAGGCTCAGGCTGTTCTTAGGCCCCATTCGGAAATCTATTACCTTCAGAGCATTTATTCAGGAGTAATTCCTCAAGTATCCATTATTTGTGGAGGTTGTGCAGCCGGTCAAGCCTACAGTCCTTTACTGACCGATTTCATTATCATGACGCGAAATGCAGGCTCAATGTGGCTTGGAGGTCCTCGGGCTACTGCAGCTGTAACTACTTCTGAGGACATCACTGACATCGGCGGAGCTGATTATCACATGAAATATAGTGGTGAGTGTCATATCGCGGTGGACAACGATCAGCAGGCTATAGAAATTATGAAAAAACTGCTGAGCTACCTTCCAAATAGCTGCGACGAGAGACCCCATAAAATGAAGTCTACAGATGATCCAGGGCGTCGAGAAGAAAAACTGCTGGATATCTTACCTGCTGACCCTAGGCGATCTTATGACATGCACGATGTCATCGAGTTAATTGTCGATAATGGTGATTTTTTGGAGATACAAAAAGATTACGCGAAAAACTCGATTGTCGGATTTTGTCGTTTTGATGGGAGGACTACTGGATTGGTTGCTGGCAATCCGTCTTACATAGCTGGCTGTATGGAACCCGATTCATGCGATAAATACACTCGGTTTATTACTTTTTGTGATTGTTTCAATATACCGCTGGTTTATTTGGTTGATATGCCAGCCCTGCTAGTAGGTGATGAGTGGGAGAGGGTAGGGATAATTCGTCACGGTAGCAAATTGTTGTACACCACAAACGCGACTACTGTACCTCGTGTCGCGATCGTTATTAGAAAGGCTTACGGCGGGACCCTACCCATTTTTGCTATGAAGCCTTTTTC
>JAHECH010000075.1 GCA_024641835.1 Deltaproteobacteria bacterium | reverse complement strand
TAGTCAGCAATCTTGGGGGAGAGGGAAGGGTGAGGGGGCGCGACACCGGAAACGGCGGTTATGACAGAAAGGAAGGGGGTGGGACAATCGGCTCCTATACTCTGAAGGTACTGCCCATTCTCATCATCATGATGGTCTATTCTTGGTGGCCGGGGAGTGGAACGGCTTTCTCCCTACCCAGCATTCACCTCTCGTCTCCCGAGATCTATCAAGGGGATCTGGCGCTGATCAAGATAGAGTTGAAAGAGGGAGAAAGGCCTCGGGCGTGGTGGATGGACCAGGAGCTCTACCTGGTGCAGAATGATACGAAGACCAGGTGGTTTGGGTTTCTGGGTGTTGATCTCAAGGCAAAGCCTGGGCAATATCCTCTCCTGGTCAAGGTTCTTCCAGGCCCGTGGGAAAACCGAATGCACGTGAAAGTGGTCGAAAAGGACCGGGGCGTGCGCAGGCTGACCCTGCCCAAGGAAATGGTGGAACTGGATGAACCGACATTGGAGAGGGTGAGGAAGGAAACAGAGGTCATGAAGGAGGTCTTGGACGCGCCTCCAACGCCTCCAGCCTGGAGAGGCCCATTCTGCAAACCTGTGAACGGGGAAGTGATCGGCCCGTTCGGCAAGGCGAGCATTATCAACGGCATGCCAAGGGCTCCGCACTCAGGAGTGGATCTCAGGGCCGAGGAAGGCACCCCTGTGCTCGCCATGAACAACGGGAAGGTCGTCCTTGTGGCCGACCAATTTTTCAGCGGCCGGTGTGTTGTGATCGATCATGGCGGCGCCATCGAGAGTATGTATTTTCATCTGGAGAAAGTCATGGTTCAGGAGGGGGCTGTCGTTGCCAAAGGTCAGGTCATCGGTCTTGTGGGAGCCACCGGTCGAGCCGAAGGACCACACCTTCATCTGGGCGTGAGGGTCAATGGTGCACGGGTAGACCCTCTTGATCTCCTGAACATCAGCGAACAAATGGAGTGATCATGGGCGAGAAGAAATTCGAAGAGGCGATGGAAAGATTGGAGCAGATCGTTGAAAGCCTTGAAAGCGGGAATCTTTCCCTTGAAGAATCCCTCAAGATCTTTGAGGAGGGGATGAGCCTTGTCAACTTCTGTTCCAAGAAACTGGAGGAAGCAGAGCAGAAGGTAACCATACTGATCAAGGAAAGCGAGGGGAAATACAGCCAGCAGCCCTTTGAATCGGATGAAAAAGAAGAGAGCTGACCATGGAGCTGAGAGCGTATCTCGAACAGAAAAGAGAGCTGGTGGAAGCGGCTCTGGCGCGCGTTTTCCCCGAGCCCGGAGGGCCTGCTGAGGATGTTGTAAAAGCCATGAGGTATAGCCTATTTGCAGGCGGGAAGAGACTCAGGCCCATACTCTGCATAGCAGGCGCTGAGGCTGTAGGGGGCGAGGGGCAAGGCGTGATGCCCGTAGCATGCGCCCTGGAGCTGATCCACACGTACTCCCTTATTCATGATGATCTCCCCGCCATGGACAACGATGACCTGAGAAGAGGGAAGCCGACAAATCATAAGGTGTATGGTGAAGCGGTCGCCATCCTTGCGGGAGATGGGCTTTTGACAGAAGCTTTTCACCAGATGACCAATATGAAGCTGTCAAAGGAGCTTCGGCCCGAGGCGCTTCTGAGGGTGATTCGCATCGTGGCTGAGGCATCCGGGTATGAGGGCATGGTGGGCGGACAGGTGACTGACATCCGGTCAGAGGGAAAAGCGGTCGAACCGCGGGTGGTTGAATTTATCCATACCCATAAAACAGGCGCCATCATCGCAGCTTCGGTTGCCTCAGGAGCCATTTTGGGCGGCGGGACTGCCGCAGAGGTGAAGGCCATCAGACGCTATGGCGAAAGCATAGGGCTTGCGTTCCAGGTCGCGGATGATATCCTTGATGTAGAGGGGGACAGCGCGAAAATGGGCAAGAGCGTCGGGGGCGATGCGCGGAAGCAAAAAGTGACCTACCCGTCTGTATTCGGCTTGGCCAGGTCAAGAGAGGCCCAGAAAGAACTCGTAGACCACGCTATTCGCGCCCTGAAAATGTTCGATCACAAGGCAGACCCCCTAAGACAGATCGCAATCTATATCATCGAAAGAAAGAAATGACCGGCGAAAAGAAAGATTACCCGATCCTGAACACCATCAACAGCCCTGCTGACCTGAAGAAGCTCTCCCTGGAAGAGCTGACAAGGCTTGCTGCTGAAGTGAGGGGGAGAATCATCGAAACCGTGGCCAAGACAGGAGGTCATCTGGCTCCCAGTCTGGGCGTGGTTGAGCTGACCATCGCTCTTCACTATGTCTTCGATGCTCCAAAGGACAAGATCATCTGGGATGTGGGGCACCAGTCGTACGCCCACAAGCTTCTGACTGGCCGAAGGGCCCTTTTCCACACCCTCCGAACCTACGGAGGGATCAGCGGGTTCCCGAAAAGGGACGAGAGCCCGTACGACAGCTTTGACACCGGCCACAGCAGCACCTCTATCTCCGCGGGTCTCGGGATCAGCACAGCCAAAGCGCTCAAAGGTGAAAGAGCGAGGGTCATCGCAGTCATTGGCGACGGGTCCACCACCGCGGGCATGGCCTTCGAGGGACTCAACCAGGCGGGACATACGGGAAAAGACCTCATCGTCGTTCTCAATGACAACGCCATGGCCATCTCACCCAATGTGGGGGCCTTTTCCTCTTTCTTGAGTCGAAAAATGACGGGGAAGAGGTTTGTGTACTTTCGAAAAGAGCTGGACAATTTCCTGAAGTCCATCCCCGGAGTGGGAGAGAACATTCTCAGCCTTATCAGGAAGAGCGAGGATTCTTTCATCACCTTTTTCACGCCGGGCATGCTCTTTGAAGCCCTTCGATTCAAGTACACAGGTCCGATCCAGGGGCACCGCCTTGACCGGCTCATTGATGCCTTTGAGAATATTCGGGATGTGGGAGGGCCGATCCTGGTGCACGTCCTAACGGTGAAAGGGAAGGGGTACCCCCCTGCGGAGAAAGATCCCGCTCACTATCATGGCGTGGGAAGCTTTGAAATATCCACCGGATCACCGCCAAAGGCTGGTGCTAAACTGCCGCCCACCTACTCGGAAGTGTTTGGTGAGGCCATGGTTGAGCTGGCACAAAAGGAGAGCAGGTTATTTGCCATCACTGCAGCCATGCCTGAGGGGACGGGCCTGAACGGGTTCGGGCAGAAGTACCCGGATCGCTTCCGGGATGTGGGGATTGCGGAGCAGCATGCCGTCACCTTTGCAGCGGGACTGGCCACAGAGGGCTTCAGGCCCGTGGTGGCTATCTATTCCACTTTTCTCCAGAGAGCCTTTGATCAGATCATTCATGACGTCTGTCTACCTAACCTACCCGTGATTTTCTGTATCGACCGGGGAGGTCTTGTGGGCGAAGACGGCCAGACCCACCACGGCCATTTCGACGTCACCTATCTCAGGAGCCTGCCCAATATGACGCTCATGGCCCCGAAGGATGAAAACGAGCTGAGGCACATGCTCTTCACAGCTCTCCACCATTCCGGGCCTGTCGCGATCCGGTATCCCAGAGGAAGAGGGCTTGGGGTGCCGGTGGACCCTGAATTCAAGAAACTCCCCATGGGGCAAGCAGAGCTGCTCAAGGAGGGAAAAGATCTCTTGATCCTGGCTCTGGGGGCCATGGTAGCGCCTTCCCTGGAAGCAGCGGCAGTACTGGAAAGGGAGGGGTTCTCCGTGGGGGTGGTGAATTGCCGTTTTGTAAAACCCCTGGATCCGAGGCTTGTGAGCTATGCCGGAAATAGCGGAAAAGTCCTGATCGTGGAAGAGAATATCCGGGAAGGAGGAATGAGCAGTGCCATTCTTGAGCTCCTCGCTGATTCGGACGCCCGGGATGTGATCGTGAGGAGGATCGGCCTTCCCGACAAGTTTGTGGAACATGGCCCGGTAGAGGTCCTGAGAGCAAAATACGGCCTTGATGCTGCGGGAATCGCGGAGAGGGCAAGGGGTTTGTTAAAAGCGAGATAATGTCGAAAAGCAGCACAGATCGCAGCCCATGGAGTTGTTAAAAGAAAAGAAGGTACGACTGGATCAACTCCTCGTCCAAAAAGACCTTGCAGAAAGCCGGGAAAAGGCAAAAGCCATGATCATGGCAGGGGTGGTGGAGGTGGACCATGTGAGGGTGGATAAACCAGGGCATCTCGTTCCCTCTTCCGCTCCTATCACTGTAAAACAGGCCTATCCCCCTTACGTGAGCCGTGGCGGGCTCAAGCTGAAAGCAGCGCTGGACCAGTTTGGTGTAGATGTCAGAGACAAGATCATTCTCGACGTCGGTTCATCCACAGGGGGGTTTACTGATTGCCTGCTTCAGAGTGGAGCGAAGAAAGTCATCGCCGTGGATGTGGGCTACGGGCAACTGCACTGGAAGCTCCGCAATGACCCACGGGTGGTGGTTCTGGAGAAAACCAATATCCGCTATCTCGAACCGGGTGATGTCAGAGAGACCCTTGACGGTGCAGTCATCGATGTATCTTTCATTTCCCTGAGGCTGGTTGTTCCCGCGGTATCTCAGCACCTCGGCGAAGCGCGGTTCATCATTGCCCTTGTCAAACCTCAATTCGAAGTGGGAAAGGGGCAGGTAGGAAAGGGGGGGGTGGTCAAGGACCCCAAGCTTCATGAGCGTGTGGTTTCTGAGTTGAACCGATTCTTTGAAAGCCTTGGTTGGAACGTGGCAGGCTGCATAGCCTCGCCTATCCTCGGCCCCAAAGGGAACAAAGAATTCCTCATCTACCTGACACGCTAGCATCGCATCTCAAAAATATCTTCATTTCGGTCTTTGAAGTCCATACCCCACGCGGGGAAGTCGTCTCTCAGAGCCGCAATATCCCTACAGGGGCTTTCCGAGGGGCCATGGGGGTCTCTTTCAAAATGAGGAAACGAAGAGAGACGGGGAAAGGCTTCGCAACTAGAGGGCAGCGAAGGCGGGCGGCGCGGCTGCGTCAGTCATTTCCATGTTTCGCCTTGGATGGCTATTCCCGGGAAGCCCTCCGCCCGCCTCATCCATTACCTAGAGCTGATCACCGGGCAGCGACTTCTTCGTTTCTCTATTTTGAAAGAGACCCCCATGGCCCCGATATGCATCGCCGGGCAGGCACAGAAGATCGTGCCAGTCGGAGAGTTGGTCTTTCCAGAACCCGCCCCTCGAGCTCCTGGTTTTGGTCCATCCGGATTTTTGTGATTGGGCTTTTAGCGGCTTGCGCGTTTCGATGCCTTCAATGGATTCAACTTTGGCGTCTCTTTCGCGCTGGGGGCCTTCACGATATGGGTGGCCATGTTACAGTTCCCGGTGCGCCATTTCACTGAAGGTTCAGGGAACATGAGGCAGTATGTGCCGGCAGAGAATTGTTTGGCTTTCTGGCAGCCATTGCATTTATCGATAACGGCATGGCAGCTGCCGCCGTTGAACTGGCAGCCATTCTTACCCATGAAAAAGCAGTCGATCCCTTGTTTTGCAGATGTACAAATCATGGTTATCACATCCTTTCTATGCGAGAGAAAAATTTAAACTCGAATTTATGCCAAAGTGAAAAAGAAAAATCAAGAAAAAAATGATGGGAATTATTGCGGGTACCTGTATGCCTGGGGATTCGCGATAAGTCGTTGAAAGGACTTCAAAATCATCCCTCAATCAATGAAAGTCCCAGTTCCTCCAGTTGTCTCGAGTCCACCTTGGATGGAGCTTCAGTGAGAGGACAGGACGCACTCTGCGTTTTCGGGAAAGCGATGACTTCTCTGATGGATTCGGCACCTGTCAGGATAGCGACGAGCCTGTCAAAGCCGAGGGCAATACCAGCATGCGGAGGAGCCCCATACTTCAATGCCTCCAGGAAAAAACCGAATTTTATATCCGCCTCTTGCCTGGAGATCTTAAGGATCCTGAAGATTTCGTCCTGGAGCCCCATGTTGTGGATTCTCACACTCCCACCCCCGATCTCGCTGCCGTTCAAGACAATATCATAAGCCCTTGCCCTGACTTTTTCAGGATGCTCGTGGAGCAGGGGAATATCCTCATCCAGAGGAGCAGTAAAAGGATGGTGCACAGCCTCCAGTCTCCCCTCTGTCTCGTTCTGCTCCAGGAGAGGAAACCGGGTTATCCACACAAAGGAGAAGTCGTCGCTCCTGATCAGATTCAGCCTCTTGGCCACTTCGAGCCGGAGCATGCCGAGAACCTGGTGAACCACCTTTGGCTTGTCGGCAACCATCAGGAGCAGGTCACCGGAGGATGCAGCCATCCGCTGGTTGACGGCCGCTTTCGCTTCCTTGCTGAAGAACTTGTCCAGGGAGGACTGCCATCCGTCCTCAGTGACTTTTGCGAACAAGAGGCCTTTGCCACCCCAGGAAACAACCAACTGCGACAACTCATCCAGCGTCTTCCTTGAAAAAAGAGGAGACCCCTTTTCCGTATTGATCGCTTTGACTCGACCTCCCGATTCTATGACCCCTTTAAAAACCTTGAAATTCGATCCTCCCATGAGGTCTGTGATGTCCTGCATTTCCAGGCCGAATCGCGTATCCGGCCGATCCGTGCCAAAGCGTTCCATGGCATCGTTATATTCCAGCCGGGGCATGGGGACGGTGATCTCCCGTCCCATCACCTTTTGAAAGAGATCCGCCATCATCCCCTCGATAATGCCTATGATCGTCTCCTCAGTGGCAAAGGACATCTCCATGTCGACCTGGGTGAATTCAGGCTGACGGTCCGCCCTGAGGTCTTCGTCTCTGAAGCAACGGACGATCTGGTAATACCGGTCAAAGCCTGCCACCATGAGGAGCTGTTTGAAGAGCTGAGGAGACTGGGGCAGGGCATAGAAATAGCCTTTCTGCACCCTGCTCGGAACCAGATAGTCTCGTGCGCCTTCGGGTGTGCTCTTGGTCAGGAAAGGTGTTTCCACCTCGATGAAGCCGTTTCTGTTCACATAGTCCCTGATGCATGCAGTGATCAGGTGACGGCGCCGGAAATTCTCGAAAACCTTTTTCCGCCTCAACTCGAGATAGCGGTACTTGAGCCTGAGGGTTTCAGAGGCATCTACAGCGCCATCCACCTGGAAGGGAGGGGTCTCAGTCCTGTTGAAGATTTTGAGTTCCGTGACTCTCAGCTCAATAGCCCCTGTGGGAAGTTTGGGATTTTCCTGCCCCTGCAACCGGGGCGCAACCTTGCCTTTCACTGCCACGACCCATTCGTTCCTCAGGATATGCGCTCTGCGGTGGCTTTCTTCGTCCTCCTGGGGATCAAAGACGGCCTGGGTTATGCCTTCTCTGTCCCGCAGGTCTATAAAGATAAGGTTTCCAAGGTCTCTCCTGCTGTTCACCCATCCCATAAGCAAGGCTTCCTGGCCGACGTCATTGTCTCTCAGGCTTCCGCAGTCATGGGTCCGTTTCCAGTCGCCCAACGAATCGATGCGCAAGCTATCTGTTTCTTTCATAGGCTCTTATTGACCTTTGTTCTTGAAGTAACTCAGAAGATCGTCCAGCGCCATCTCGGTCTGGGCTTTGGCCGCCATATCCCTTAGGATTCCTTTCCCTGAAGCGAGCTCGTTGTCTCCCACAATGAGAACCTTCCTCGCTCCCAGGCGGTCGGCCCTCTTGAGCTGGGCTTTTAAGCCCTTTGAAGAGTAATCGATTTCCACCCACAGCCCGGCCCTCCTCAGGTCATTGGCCCATCGGAACACCTTTTTCTCAGCCTCAGGGCCAAGGCCGGCGATGAAGAGGTCAGGAACAGGCGCTGCCTGGCTGCCCTGCTCATCCAGGAGGGTGACCAGCCTTTCAATGCCAAGGGCGAAGCCAATGGCCGGGTGATCAGGGCCGCCGAGCTGCTTTGAGAGGCCATCATACCTGCCGCCGCCAAGAACCGCATTCTGAGCACCCAGCCTGTCGGTCTGGATTTCAAAGGTCGTCCGGGTATAGTAATCAAGACCCCTCACGAGCCTGTGGTTTACGCTGAAGGGGATGCCGGAGATCTGAAGGTATTCCTGAACGGATTTGAAGTGGGTCGTACAATCTTCGCAAATATAGTCAAGGATAGAAGGAGCATTTGAGACGACTTCCCCGCAGCCTTCCACCTTGCAGTCAAATACCCGAAGGGGATTCGTATCCGCTCTTCTCTGGCAATCAGTGCACAGAAATGTGATCTTCTGGACAAGATACTTCCTCAGCTCCTCCCGAAAAGCAGACCTGCAATCCGGGTTCCCCAGGGAGTTGATTTGAAGCGAGAGGCCTGTGAGGCCCACCGCTTCGAAGAGAGCCATGGCGAGAACGATGATTTCCGCATCTGACCTGGGTCCTGGATCGCCAAGGATCTCCGCATCGATCTGATGGAACTGCCGGAATCTCCCTTTCTGGGGACGCTCATGCCTGAACATGGGGCCGATGAGAAAGAGTTTCTGAATGGGATTCTTCTCGTAGAGCCTGTGCTGGATATAGGCTCTCACAAGGGATGCCGTCGCCTCGGGACGCAACGTCATCCCTTTCCCTCTGCTGTCCGTCAAGGTGTACATCTCCTTGGATACGATGTCTGTGTCCTCGCCGATGCTGCGGCTGAATAGCTCTGTCATTTCCATGAGCGGAGGCATGATCTCCTGGAATCCAAAGGACCGGAAGATGCTCCGGCCCACCCTGTCCAGCCGCTGCCAGGTTCCCGTCTCCCAGGGAAGGATGTCTTTAAAACCCTTAATGGTCGTGAAATCCAAAGAAAACTTCTCTCCTTTGACCCGAATTTCCCCCTTAGGAGCAACCTCCCCTTCGACTTAAGCTCAGGGCGGTGAGCAGAAGTGGACTCCCTTTACTTCGCTTCTTCAATCTTGATCTTCGTCGCCTTCTTTTCCTGCCTTGAGCTCTTTTTCTCCTCCAGGCCTTCGATTCTCTCATCGATCAGCGACCGGATCGCTCTCAGGAATTCGATGCGAGAGAGATCCAGATGCTCAAAGAATTTTGACTTCTTGTGAGAACCCCGCTTGAGGTCCATGAAGAACCGGCCCACCGGGCATACCACCATTTCTTCTTCTTTTTGTTTAACCATGATCATCTCCTTCAAAGCAGACGTTCAAATACTCCGCCTCCATCCTGGCTTTCACAGATTTGGAGGCCGCCACCTGCCTTGGCAGCAAAAGGTGTTTCTTGAAACTGCCCATTCGGACAATGAGTTCGTCAGATACCTTGTTCAGCTCCACCTGGTCTTTCCCTGCAAAGGGAATCTTTATCTTGAGGCAGTAGACCCCATCCTCCTTCGTCAGGTTATAGGGCTGACCGTCGAAAAAGCGCTCCAGGGGATTCCTCTGGCCGTAGATCTGAGCGGCAAGCTTTTTGAGACTCTCATACCCGAGGATTTCACTCCTGAAAAGGTTCGCTGGAAAGATGGGAATAGGACTGAAGTACTCCTCAGCCAGTTCCATATAGTATCTCTGGTTTTCTTGCCAGGCCTCAAAATAGCTGTCTTTGATTTTCGGCGGGAGCACCCGGTTCATGATGATGGCGTCGATGTTCATCCTGTAGAGGCAGAAGTACATAAAGGCCCGCTGGGTCTCCTTCAGAACGATCTTTTCCGGGTTGGCAATAAGCCGAACGCTCGTGATTGCAGGATCAACCATGATTTGGTCTATTCCTTTGAGCCGCTCAAAGAGATATTCTATCGCGTCGAAATACTCATCGCCCGGCACAGGCACTTTGTAGACTTTCTTGGCCACAGGGCCGACGAACTTGGCGATCGTTTTCTCCATTTTGAAGATTTTCTTGATGTACCAATCCAGGGTCGTAGGAATGCTGATGAAGCGGATGGATTCACCGGTCGGCGCGCAGTCAAGGATGATCACGTCGAATTCCTTGTCCCGAACGTATTGGTTGATGTAAAGGAGGAGACTCACTTCCTCCATCCCTGGCAAAATGGCGAGTTCTTCGGCAAGGATCTCATCCAGCCCCGTGGTTTTAAAGAGCACAGAGAGGTACTTGTGGATTTCACCCCAGTTCCTTTCGATTTCCTGCTGGATGTCCAGTTCCTGAATCCACAGATTCTTGTGGACCTTGATCGGCACTCCCTTGCCGGTATCGAGGAGGCTTTTCTCAAGATCAAAGATATCCGAGAGGCTGTGGGCGATGTCCAGGGACATGATGACGGTCCGCTGCCCCATCTCTGCTGATTTGATTCCTGTCGCAGCAGCGACGCTGGTCTTTCCGACCCCACCCTTTCCTGCAAAAAAGATGATCCTCAATTGGTTCTACTCCTTGTTGCTACCTTTAGCCATGTCGCTTAGTATATTCACTTTACCACAAAAGGTCAGCACTTGAAACATTTCGCCCGATTGCTTTGACTTCTTTTTTCAGCCGCTACGGGACTCTTACTCGCCTTCGCCAGGACGCCCCGTGCGGAGGTTCGAGAAGCTTCCCGCCAATAGGTATTCCTCCTGATTGAACCTAGTATCGTGTCCCAGAAATACCTTGGCATAGTCCTCGGGCGACCCTGCCCCCTGCCTGGAGGCGGTCTCTCAGGATTTCAGTATCGCCTCAATGGCTTACCGAGGGGCCCGCGACCCCGATATTTACAGCCGTGCAAGGGGTGGGGGCGCAGTGTTAGTAAAGGAACTTCTGGCACACCACACTGGCGCTGATGATCATCTCAAGAATGTGGCGGAGTCGATGCGATCTTTTGAAAAGTCTTCAGTACCGGAGACAGCTTTCCCTCTCCCCTGTTTTATTGCTTCGGAGCATCGGGATATTCCAACGATATCAAATAGGTGTGAAAGCTTTACATGGAATCACAGGACGGCGATGCAGTAAGAGAGCAGGGAAAAGACTCTCCCCTTGGCTATTATTCGTCTAGAGACAGGGATGGTGGCACTTACAGATGGTGTGGTCGCTGTTCCATCTCACAGACCTTACTGTCCGTCACTTTGTGTGGAGAAGGTAATCAAAGAAATGACTCCGGCGAAAGCAAACCCCCCAAGTTGACTTTTAGTTAATAATTCTGTATAATTACCATTAAATTACGGCCTCTTTCTGCCGGTTTTGAAAAACTTAGCCGGGGAACGAGACCGTGATTTGTTTAGATATAGAAATGAGTTGGATAAAGCGCTTTTGAATGAAAAATATTTCTGAATGCGGTCCC
>JAHECH010000709.1 GCA_024641835.1 Deltaproteobacteria bacterium | reverse complement strand
TCAGCAGCAGCCAATGCCGCCGACATGCCGGCAGGGCCGCCTCCGATCACACACACGTCCGTATTTGGGTAAACCTCATCATAGTTCCTCGCCAACTCTAGCGAGGCTTTGAGAGTCCCGAGTCCGGCCATTCTTCGTATCTGCTTTAGGAAAAAGGGCCAAAACTTGTAAGGCTTGTGCATCCAGCGATAATAGAATCCGGCAGGCATGGCCCAATCCAACCGGTCCAGAAAACCCAGAAGGTCCTGCTCGGGGCTTCCCCACACGTTTTGCGGCTTCACAACCATGCCGTCTCGAAGCGGCGTTTTTTCTGTGCGAACATTGGGAACGCCATTGACCTCCATGCACGTATTGCTGCATTCTCCATCAAGGCTATATAGCCCTCGCGGACGATGGTATTTAGTGCTTCTCGCAAATACGCGTACGCCATTTGCAAAGAGAGCCGTCGCCACCGTGTCTCCAACCATTCCACGATATTGTTTCCCCCTGTATGTAAAAGAGAGAAATTCGGCTGGACTGATTCGCAGGGTCGGCAGATCCGTGAGCCTATTCATCATTTCCCCTCCGGTTCATCCGCTTCAAGATTGGTTAAGGTGCTTCGGTGAATAGTGAACCAAACGCCGCACCCATCCCGGTGATACCACCATTCCTTTTGAACCCCTCCTGCATTTGGGCGCATGTGAACATAGTTACACCACCCTTCCGGGGTCAATCCCATCTCATCGGGCCTGGGGCCGCGCTCCACTTCACCAAACCTAAATTCGTATGCGTTTCGCTTTCCACAAATGGGACAAGTAATCGTAAACGACATCTCTTTTTCTCCTTTTCTAATTCCATGGCCCGTAGTTATTGGGATTGGCCGTTTCACCCATCAAGCGGTGCTGCTCAAAGCGACGTAGTGTGAAAGGCTTAAGGATTTCAGGGCATTGACCGGAGCTTATGAATTCTGCCATATATTTACCTGTAATAGGTGCTGATTTGAATCCAAAATATCCCCATCCGCAGTCAAAATAGTAACCACCTATAGGATCATTGCCGTCCATAATTGGCGCCATGTCTGGCGTCATGTCAGCCAGGCCAGACCAGTGCCGCATGAAACGAATGCCTTTGAAACATGGCAGAATATCCGTCAATGCTTCTGCCTGATGTTTGATATAGTAGGCGGTTGCTTGTGTCGTATAGTTCGGCCAAGGGTCCATGTGTGCGCCCGTGACAATCTCCCCTTTGAGAGTCTGGTTCGCATAGACGTGGTAAGCGCCAGATGAAACAACGTGGTTCAATAAGGGCTTCAAGGGTTCAGATACCATAGCCTGAATAGTGAGAACATTAATTGGAAGACGAATGCCCAGCATTTCATAAGAGATACGGGCAGAATACCCACCGGCAGCCAGCAGGACACGTGGCGTATTGATGTTACCTCTGTCCGTTTCAACTGAAACGATTTTTCCGTTTCGGACTCCGATTCCAAGAACTTCAGTTCCCTGATGGATATGAACACCATGTTTTGAAGCGCCCTTTGCCAGACCCCAAACGACTGCGTCGTGGCGGAGGACCCCACCCGGCGGATGGTACATCGCCCCATGGATCGGGTATTTAGGTCGATCTGAGATATCTAGCAGTGGACACATCTCCTTCAACTGCTGAGCATCAAGCAGCTCGCTTTTGATCCCACTGAACTGTGCCGAAGTCACCTGCAACCGCAGAGCGTTCATTGCAGCTTCACTGTGACCCAAGTTCAGGTTTCCGCAGTTAAAGAACATGAGGTTAAAGTCAAGTTCATATGTCAGCTTGGGCCAGAGCTTGAGCCCCTCGTCGTAGAGGGAAAGGTTTTCTTTTGTTCGCTGATTTGCGCGAACAATGGCTGTATTTCTTCCTGACCCTCCGAAACCGATGTAGTGTTTTTCAATCACTGCAACATCGTTTATGCCTTGATTTCGAGCCAGGAAATAGGCAGTGGCCAATCCATGTAAACCACCACCGATAATCACCACATCGTAACTTGACTTGAGCGTCGGTTTTTCCCACAGGCGTTTGTACCCTCCAAACATAAACGCTCCTTTCTCCTTAAATCTGGTAAAAGTATGGACCGGAAAGGAAAATCAGAGGTCCAGTTTTTTATGAGACGACATTCTTAATTATCTTCTAATGATTTCGGCGAAACACGAATGGCTTCTGTCAGAATTAGGATCTTCACAAAAATGACAACACGAAGTTTTTTTCGTTATATGAGAATCCATCCATCATTTTTTTGCGAAGATGCCCCCCTAGACAGAAGATTTTCAAATCCCACCTTGCCCGATGGTCGGGTCAACGATCACGAAATATCATATTCCCAGCCTTTCAAGCCTCCTGAAAATTTTCTCCCTGATATCCTCTGGAACATTCGCCAGCTTGAACATATCGTGGGGAAGTTCGTGAGGCTTTGTCTCATCTATGCCAATCTTTGTAACAGTCATGGATTCTTCGAGCGCTCAGACCGATCCGTTCTAACACCAGGAATGACAAAGATATCCCGGTCCGCTCTCATCCTGTTACCTAAGGCTCTTTCCACTTGGATAGGGTCTCGCGGATCTACATCATCATCAACAACAACTGCTTTAGCAAGACTCAGGTTTGCAAATACAGCAAGGATTGTCTTTTCCCCTTCTCATGGTCGCGGTCATATAAGATTTGGCCTTCCCTGTAACCTTTTCCAAGCTGTCAAGTCTCAGTGCAGACGTGCCAACAATTTTAAAATTAAGTAGGAAGTGGCCGTGATGGCCACCCCCTCCCAACAGAACGGCTCGTACCGGCCAGGTAAGCCGCTCTTCGATCAGCGACTGAACAATAACTGCGCAGGAGATCGCCGAGCGACATCGCTTAAGAAGATCAGTCCCTGCCTCTTGAACCACTGGAGGTTCATCACGAAGTGCACCTCTGTCCTTTGGACCGATTGCCATCGGTTCATCTTGATCCAGACTCGATGAGCTTTTTGGGGCTTG
>JAHECH010000708.1 GCA_024641835.1 Deltaproteobacteria bacterium | reverse complement strand
TATGTCCATGCTGGAAGGCGCGAGGGGAGGGGGATTTCTGAGTCAGCCCGCTCTGCGGATAGCGCGTCACGGTTATTCGTTACATCAGCAAGTGTCATCTGCGTTCTGGCGTGGCGGGGTTTTAGATTTTTTTTGCTCGCGGGGCATGAAATGTGATAAGAAATGCTCGAGAGTCCCATGAATTAACAGAGCCCGGGTTGCTCACTTATCGTTCGTGAGGGTTTAGTCTATGGCAGACGAATTGTCAGAGAATGAAAAAAGGGAAGAAAGCTTTGCAGACCTATATCAATCCTATACAGCCGGTTTCGGGAATGAGATCCATATCGGGGATCGCATCCGAGGGCCAATTATCTCCGTCGGAAAGGAAAACTTGTTTATCGATACAGGCACCAAGATTGACGGCGTAGTGGACAGGGCCGAACTCCTTGATGAGAATGGACGCCTTTCTTTCAAAGAAGGTGACATCCTTGAGCTGTACGTGGTTTCCATCCGTGGGGACGAGATCAGGCTTTCAAAAAGAATGACAGGGGCTGGAGGCATCAATGCCCTCGAAGCAGCATTCAGGAACGCCATTCCTGTGGAAGGCAAGGTGAAAACCCAGATCAAGGGAGGATACCAGGTAGACATCATGCAGAGAAGGGCCTTTTGTCCCATCAGCCAGATGGACCTAAAATTCCAGGAGAACCCGGAGGAGCATGTCGGAAAGACCTACCAGTTCCTGATCACCCAGTTTGAGGAGAAAGGAAAGAACATCGTCGTTTCACGCCGCGATCTTCTCAAGAGAGAACAGGAAAAGGCCTTGAAGAAGTTCCTCGAGGGGCTGAGAGTAGGGGATCAGGTTCCTGGAAGAGTGACGAGGCTTATGCCCTATGGCGCTTTTGTAGAGCTTTTTCCTGGATTGGAGGGAATGGTCCATCTCTCGGAGATCAGTTGGTCCAGAGTGGAGAAAGCCGAGGATGTTCTGGTGCCTCAGAGCACGGTCACGGTGAAAGTGCTGGGCATCGAGCCCGGCCAAAAACCCGGCTCACTCAAAATTTCACTTTCCGTCAAACAGGTCACAGCCGATCCATGGGAGAGTGCCGGCGAGAAATTCCGAATCGGTGAGAAAGTCAAAGGAAAGGTCACGCGGTGCACCAACTTCGGTGCTTTTGTCGAGATTTCACCAGGTGTGGAAGGATTGGTGCACCTGAGCGAAATGAGCTACCGGAAGAGGGTGACCAGACCGGAAGAGGTGGTCAAGGCGGGAGACCTTGTTCCTGTCGTCATAAAGGAGATGGACCTGGAGAAAAGACGTATCTCTCTCAGCATCAAGGATGCGGAAGGAGATCCCTGGATCGACGTTAAAGAAAGATACAGAGAGGGGCAGATGATTGAGGGCGTGGTGGAGAAGAAGGAGAGGTTTGGCTACTTTGTCGCCGTGGAGCCGGGTGTGACAGGCCTTTTGCCGGTCTCCCGTATTAAAGCCTCACCAAAGCCTTCTCAGCTGGAGAAACTGAGAGAAGGGGACAGAGTGAATGTGATCATTGAGGAGATCAACCTGGAGGATAGAAAAATCAGCCTTGCACCGGGAGACTCCATGGATGAGAAAGACTGGCGGAGTTTTGCCAAGAGAGAACAAAAACACTCTGGCGTTTTTGCAGAAAAGCTGCATAAGGCCTTGCAAAAAACGGGAAAAGAGAAGGAGTGACGAGATCTAGTAAGCTTGTAAGAGACATGCTTCGCGCTTTGAATTTAGATATACGCTGAGGTGTCCGATGTTTGGCGGATATACTGGCAAAATGGCGTTCGTGGATCTCTCTTCCGGGGAGATCCGGGAGAAAAAACTCGATGAAGCTCTTGCCCGAGGTTTTATCGGTGGGTACGGCATGGGCGTGCGAATCCTCTATGAGCATCAAAGAAAGGGCATAGATCCCCTGGGTCCTGAAAGCATGATCGGTTTTACAACCGGGCCTTTGACAGGAACAAAAGCTCCCACAGGCGGGCGATATATGGTCGTTGGCAAATCTCCTCTGACAGGTGGATGGGGTGATGCCAATTCAGGAGGATATTTCGGCAGCGAGCTGAAGGCTGCAGGCTGGGATGCTGTTTTTGTCTCAGGTGCAGCCTCTTCGGCCACCTACCTTCTTATCCGTGATGACCAGATCATGTTGAAGGACGCGTCCCGTCTCTGGGGTATGGACACGGTTGAGACAGAACGAACTTTGCGTCGAGAACTGAAAGCTCCGAGACTGAGAGTCGCCTGTATCGGACCTGCTTCAGAAAAGCTCTCCCTGATCAGCGGCATTGTGAATGACGGGGGCAGGATTGCAGCGCGGTCTGGATTGGGCGCGGTCATGGGTTCCAAACGGCTCAAAGCCGTCGCTATTCAGGGCACAGGGAAGGTTCCCGTTGCTCATGAGCAGGAACTTGAAAGGTTGCGCAAAAGTTACCTTAAGACCCTTCGCCAAGCTGGCGGATTTTCAGCAACTTTAATGAGACAGGGGACTTGTGGAATCACCCAAGGCCTCATAGCTGCTGGTGCTACGCCCATCAAGAACTGGCTCCTTGCCGGAGAAGGATTGTTTCCCGGAGCAAGAAGCGTTTCAGATGTGGATGCCGTCCTCCGCTATCAGACAAGAAAATACGGCTGCGCCAATTGCCCGATTGCGTGCGGCGGTTTGGTCAAAGTGAATGAGGGATCCTATCCTGTGGGTGAGACGCACAAACCGGAGTATGAGACTATAGCCTCATTCGGACCCCTGTGCATGAATGAGGATCCCATGGTCATCTTCAAGTTGAATGACATGTGCAACCGGAGCGGGCTGGATACCATCTCTGCCGGCAGCGTCATTGCTTTTGCCATGGAGTGCTTTGAAAAAGGAATCGTCACGAGCAAAGACACGGATGGTATGGACCTAAAATGGGGAGACAGGAACGCTATGGTGACCCTCCTCCAAAAGATCATCCGGCGGGAGGGGATCGGAGATGTGCTGGCGGATGGGGTCAAGGT
>JAHECH010000707.1 GCA_024641835.1 Deltaproteobacteria bacterium | reverse complement strand
GTCCGGGATGTCCTCATCGGACGACTTTCTTCCTGCTCAATAAGATGAAGTTGGCTGTAGCCGGAGATATTGGGTGCTACAACCTGGGGACCCTGCCTCCTTTTAGTGCTCAGCACACGATGGGCGCCATGGGAGCCAGCATCGGTGTTCTCCACGGGATGGGAAAGTCAGGACTTCCCGAACCTGTCGTGGCTACGATCGGAGACTCCACCTTCTTTCATGCGGGCATTCCTCCGCTCTTGAACATGGTTCACAACAAAGGTGTTGGAACCGTCATTATCATGGATAACAGCACAACCGCCATGACGGGTCATCAAGACCATCCGGGCGTTGGTTTCACGCTCATGGGTGCGAAGGTGAAGAAGGTCGATATCTATGAGCTGGTCAAAGCCATGGGGGTGGAAAAGATCCTCAAGGTGAATGCTTTCGACGTGAAGGCAATGGAGATGGCGGTCAAGGAATGTACCTCCTTCAAGGGAACGGCCGTTCTGATTGCCGAAGGGGAATGCGTTTTCATCTCCAAAGACCCGCAACCCGCTTATGAGGTGGATCTGGACCTTTGTACCGCCTGCGGTATCTGTTCACGCATGGGATGTCCTGCCATCGTGAAAGTGAATGCCGTCCATGAGAAGACAGGCAAGAGAAAGACAGGCATTGACCCAGTCCTGTGCACGGGGTGTGACGTGTGCAGGCAGGTGTGTCCGACAGGAGCGATCGAGAAGCCTCTCGCTCCACCCCATCCCCCCCGGGGAACGGGCAAGGGTGAGGGGGGAAGGATATGACGATGAATGCACAGAATTTTTTAATTGCTGGGGTTGGAGGCCAGGGGACGGTCATTGCCAGTGACATCCTTTCGGACGTCGGGAGTGAGAGCGGGTATGACGTCAAAAAGTCGGATATTCTGGGACTGGCGGTAAGGGGAGGCAGTGTGGTCAGCCATGTCCGCTGGGCCGAGCGGGTCCATGCGCCCATGATCGAGGAAAGGATCGCACACTTTCTTGTTGGATTCGAGTGGTTAGAGACGCTTCGACGATTGTCTTATGTCAATTCCAAGGGGACCATCGTCGTGAACGACTGCCGTCTCGACCCCATCACCGTGGGTTCCGGTGAAGCCGACTATCCAGGGATGGAGACGATCCTGACTGAGCTGAAAAAGGCTGCCAGGAAGGTGTATGTGATTCCGGGGCTGCAGACCGCCCTCGATCTCGGGAATGCTCGGACTCTCAATATAGTGGTGATGGGTGCACTTTCAAAGCTCCTGGAGCCTCCCCAATCACTCTGGGAGGAGATTGTCCGGAAGAGGGTACCGAAGAAACTGGTCGACCTTAATCTCGACGCTTTCCGGAAGGGCAGGGGGCTGATCGAGTAGTCTTTTTGTATGGTGCACTTGTTTGAACAAGGAGTTTCTTATGAATCAAGAGGGTATGAAACCGATTCTTTTTACACGAGGCAATCCCGCTGAAGAAGCGTTGCCCATCGCGGACATCATCGACTGTGCTAATACTGCTTTCCGGCGGGAAGGAAAGATTCTCTTTCAATATGGCCACTATTCCGGATATGGTCCTCTTCGGGAGTGGATTGCGAAGCGGTTTGGTGCGACGTACGAACAGGTTCTCATCGGGAACAGTTCCATGGAGTTTTTTACCTTCGTGGCGGCCCTGATGGTGAAACCGGGTGATACGGTCTTTCTCGAAAAGCCAAGCTACGACCGGGCCATCACGGCGATGAAGCGATCAGGAGCCCATGTCGTCGGGATTCCCCTCGAGAAGGACGGCGTGGATATCGATGCCTTGAAACAGGAGCTGACGCGGACGGTCCCAAAAGTCTTCTACATCATCCCCGACTTCCAAAACCCCTCCGGTATCACCACAAGCTTCGAAAAGCGGAAAGAGATGGCTCGCTTGGCTGAAGAATACGGCTTTTACATTGTTGAGGATTCTCCCTATCGTTATCTGCGATATCGCGGGAAGGACGTCCCAACCTTCAGAGAACTCATGCCGGACCGGGTCCTTCACATTTCGTCCTTGAGCAAGATCCTGAGCCCGGGGATGCGGATCGGATTCCTGATCATGCCCACGGATCTGGCCCCGCAGTTCCACAAATGGAGCGAGGATACGTACATCCATCCGGTGCTTCCTACCGAGGGGATCGTGAACGAGTACTGCAGGAGAGGGCTCCTGGATCCGAATATCGAACGACTCAAGGTGCTTTATCGTCCTCGGATGGAGACGATGCTCCACGCTCTAAAAGAGAACTTGAAAGAGGCAGGGTGGATTGAGCCTGACGGCGGCTACTTCATCTCAACGACCCTTCCAGAGAGGATTGATGGCCATGGGTTGTGGAAGAACGCGCGAAACTTCGGGCTTGTTTTGACAGATGGGAGAGGTTTCTTCCCCGACGGGAAAGGGGAGAATTTCATCCGGCTTCCCTTCTCGGCGCTGGCACCGCAGGAGATCATCGAGGGAATCCGACGCCTGAGCAAAGCCATTGAACATTTCAGAAAATGAATCTCCCATCTTCAGAGGATGTTGAACTGCCTAGAGGAGTGGACCTATGAAAATTATGGTAATCAACCCGAACACGTCTCAAAGCATGACCGATCACATCCGGCACGAATTGGAACGGATCAAGCGACCTGACACCGAACTCACCGTGATCTGCCCTGAAAAGGGGCCGGAGACGATCGAATCAGCCTACGATGAGGCCTTCGCCGTTCCTCCTACCCTCGAACTGGTGAAAAAAGGGAATCAGGAAGGGTTTCATGCCATCATTCTTGCCTGTTTCTCTGACCCGGGACTGGAGGCGGCCAAAGAGATCTCTAAAATCCCTGTCGTCGGGATCGAAGAGGCGACCCTTCACATGGCCGCCATGATGGGGGCCAAGTTCTCCGTCCTCACCCCGAGAAAGCAGCGTATAGCGTCGAAGCGGGAGCACGTCCATATCCGGGGGCTCGATCATTTTTTGGCGTCTGTTCGGAGCCTCGATCTCTCCG
>JAHECH010000074.1 GCA_024641835.1 Deltaproteobacteria bacterium | reverse complement strand
CACCTGCCTCGGCTGGGTAAGAGCATCCACTGAGAGATAATAGTGTGTTAGGGCACGTTCTTGACTAAGTTGACTTGCTCATCCTAGACATTTCCCTTTCCCTATTTCTTCTTTGGCCCTTTGCCATAGCTGACCGCCACTTCTTTCGCTTCATGCCGCACACACCGATCCTCACCCCCCTCACCCAGCCTCTCCCACCCCCGTGACCGGGATCTTCGACAGGGGAGAGGGGAAAATGGGATGGGTGGACCGGCCAAGCTATGACATTAGGAATCAAAAAGACAAAAGCCCCAACTCCGTTTTGGAGCATGGGGCTCGTTTGCTTCATAACGGCCAGGACGTACCATCTCTAGCCTTCTGGTGTTGGGTTCATCTTAATCATGCGAAAAAGCCTATTCCTGATCTCATTGGAAGTCAAGAAATGAGGAAAGAGCTAAAGCCAGAGAACGGAAATCAGAACCTCAGAGCCTTAGAGCCTCAGATGCTGGATCCTTGATCCTGGACCCTGTCAGCAAAGGCGAAGAAAAGGGCTGAAGAAATGTTCTCTCACCCCGGTAAAATAATGGAGACAGAATCATTTCGCAAGGCCCCGTGGTCGGGATCTCCGTCTGAGGCGGACAAGTCCGCTTTGCTTCGACAGGCTGAGACGCGGGGAACGCAGAGGGAAACTCTTAGGTCATTCCCTTAAGGACTTTCATCCCAAAGCCATCGTGCCTCAAGTTCAGGTTTTCCAATGCACCTCGCTTCAGTTCTTGAGAGGAGAATTTAACGGCGTCCATCATTTCGCAAAGGTTCCACAGGCTTTGCGAGGAGATGAATATTCCCGGATAGGGTTCGGCAGGCTCTATTCTCTCGTTATCCTGATCCAGGAACCGGCACGCCCTTAAATCGCCCAAAACGCGGGATACCGTTGAATCATTCGTGCACAATACTTTTGCCAACTGAGTTCCCCTCATCCCAAAGCCTTTGACGTGCGTCAGGGCTATGATGTCTGCACGAAAACCTGTGCCATACTGCAGTCTACTTCGAATCATGATAGAGGCTTGGGCCACATTCTCAATGGTGTTCAACTTGCGCACTCTCATTTGAACGGTTTTAGAGACAGCCCCAGAGGCCGGCTCCAGGTTGAAAATATTCCTGATAGATTTGGGCGCACCGCGGAGGGCAGATTGGTTCATATTTTCCAGAATCCCTGACCGATGCTGGCGAGGCATCGTCTTGAACATGGTCTTCAGCTTCTGATGGTTGATAAGGCTGGAAAACCGGCTGAGCCAGGCGGACAGGTCTGTGACCATGCGGTCTTGTTCCATCAGCAGCAGAGTGGTCATTATCAGTGCTTCTATGTCGATGATGCCCTCGACCTTTTCGTCGATCATAGGAAGATCAAAAGGGATGCCAAGGGCTACCCAAGCTCCCTTAACGGCCGGGGTCGCCTTTTTTTGCAACGTTGCTATAGATTTCATCGAACTCAAATCCCAGTTCCTTCAGAACGATGCGCAAGTCGTCTTTCCTTAGGTCGCTATCGTCAATGCTCATTACAAAACTGAGCGCCTCGGTAATTTCCTTTTTGCTAGGCCGCAGGTTGCCTAGGTCCACAGAATGTTCGCGAGGCTCGTGTTGAGCCATTCAGCTCCAAGCTTCTTTGCTCTGCTGACATGTGCTATGCCGTTCTTGATAGGATCAGGCAACACTTCAGGACTCAGCAAATCGATGTCCGTTGTCTGACCCTTGAAGCCCTCCAAAGCCATGGCTGCACCACCGGCCACGACTAACTCAAAACATTCTCCCGGAAATCGCCGTTGCCACCGGCCCAGATGATGGGTTGGTTTGGGGGTAACCCGGATCAAATCGCCAAAAGTAAGAAGCCCGGCAAGGTAAGATTTGCATGGCGAGTTCGATACGGGGTGTGCCACACAGTTTTGGACTTCTATATCGTTGCTGAAGCAATGACCTTACCTGCCTGTGGGATAGGTTTATTTTGGCTATCGCTGCCGACTCATCGTTGTGCGAAACTTTTGTTGACGATAAGACGATCTATTCTATAATATGACGTCATATTCATATCCGTTTAATCAAAATCCGACTAGCGCGGGGCCGAGTGATGGACGATATGAAACTCCCCAGAAGGGAAAGAGAGAAATTAAGACAGCGTAAGGAGATGCTGGCTGGTGCGCTCGATGTTTTCTTGGAAAAGGGATACCACAATGTCTCCATGCAGGAGATCGCCGCGAAGGCCGAGTTTGCCATCGGAACGCTTTATAAGTTCTTCAAGAACAAGGAAGACCTTTACAAGACCCTTGTACTGGAGATGTCCGACGGGTTCAATGAGGCACTCACGAAGGCAATTGAAGAGCCGGACGACGAGGTCGAAAAACTGCGGAATTACGTGAGGGCCAAAGGAGAACTCTTTCGCGCCAATGTCTCCATGATTCGCCTCTATTTTGCAGAGAGCCGGGGGGCAAGCTTTAACGTTATGGCGGGCCTTGATTCTGTGATCCGTGAACGATACGACCATTTTATGCAAGCGACCCTCGCCTCTGTGTTTGAAAGCGGGGTGAGAAGGAAGCGGTTTAAGAAGATTGCAGATCCTTACCATTTGGCCATTGCGCTTGACAGCCTCACCAATGCCTTCCTTTTTCTCTGGCTTAACGCGCCTGAACGCCACCCCTACCCGGAAGATCCGGATACCATCTTGGACATTCTCTTTAAAGGGTTGGTAGGGCCCTGAATCGTCCTGCATGCGTTTCTGAACTGCTTAGTTGATGAGCATTTTCACTTGGAGGTTCTTCGATGCAACTCGCTAACAACTTGTCATCCGAACTGCGTATTGGGAGCCTGATCGCAGCGGCCATACTAGTCGGCTTGTTTCCGACCGGATGCGATCAGTCGAAAGGATCCCATCCTGCTCTCCCTGCCCCGGAAGTGGCTGCGGTGACGGTATCGACGCAGTCGGTTGTGCTGACTACGGAACTGCCGGGCCGGACGTCACCCTACCTGGTTGCAGAAATCCGGCCCCAAGTCAACGGCCTTATTCAGAAACGCGTGTTTACTGAAGGTGCCGATGTAAAGGCCGGGGACGCGCTGTATCAGATAGACCCTGCGCCTTTTAAGGCGGCGCTCGACAATGCAGCAGCGAACCACGCTGCCATGCAGAAGAGTGCAGACCGGATGCGAGCCGCGCTGGGAGCAAGCATCGCCACCGTTACTCGGCAGCGGGCCACGCTCGAACTCGCACGGACAAACCGCGGACGGTTCGAGGAGGCGTTCAAGGATGGAGCCGTCTCCGCCAGCCAACGCGACCAGGCCGTAACCGAGGCTGAAGTGGCCGAGGCCGTGCTCCAGGCTGCGGAGGCACAGGTGGAGAGCGACCGGAAAGCGATAAGCGCGGCAGAGGCGACCATCCAGCAGGCGGAAGCAGCCTTGGAGACGGCCCGGATCAATCTGGGGTACACTAAGATCACCGCACCCATCTCCGGTCGCATCGGCAGATCTGGCGTTACCGTGGGGGCGATCGTAACAGCGTATCAGCCCTCGGCCCTAGCGACAATTCAACAACTGGACCCGATTTACGTGGATGTGGCTCAGTCCGCCACTGAGCTGCAGCGATTGAAACGCCGCTTGGGAGAGGGAAGTCTCAGTCACAACGGCAGGAACCTGAACAAAGTCAAGCTCATCTTGGAAGACGGCGAGGTATATCCTCTTGAGGGGACCTTGCAGTTTCGAGAAGTGACCGTGGATCCGACGACCGGATCCGTTATACTGCGCGCTGTCTTTCCTAATCCCGAGGGCGTTCTGCTGCCAGGCATGTTCGTCCGTGCGGTGGTGAAAGAAGGCACGAATGAACAGGCCATCCTTATCCCTCAGCAGGCCGTGTCACGCGATCCAAAGGGAAATCCCGTGGCCTTGATCGTGGACGCTGCCGGCAAAGTTCAGCAACGGATGCTCAGCCTTGATCGTGCCGTTGGCGACCAATGGCTTGTCTCTTCAGGACTTGCGCCCGGCGATCACGTGATTGCCGAGGGGATGCAAAGGGTTCGGCCCGGCGTTTCCGTGAAGGAGGTCCCTTTTGATCCCGGCGAAAAGCGCGGTGCAGGGCCTAAAAGCACGAGCCGGCCCCATGGAAAATCGAACTGACGGAGGCACGCGATGTTATCGAAATTTTTCCTTGATCGGCCGGTCTTCGCCTGGGTCATCGCCATCATCATCATGGCAGCGGGAGGTCTGGCCATCTACAACCTGCCCGTATCCCAGTATCCCCCCATCGCCCCGCCGTCCATCGCCGTCACCGCCTTCTACCCGGGGGCGTCGGCCGAGACCGTTGAAAATAGCGTAACGCAGATCATCGAGCAGAAAATGACCGGCTTCGACAAGCTCCTGTATATGTCCGCCACCAGTGATTCGGCGGGCAGTTCCCGTATCGAGCTGACCTTTGAACCGGGAACCGATCCGGATCTCGCCTGGGCTCAGGTGCAGAACAAGCTCCAGCTCGCTATGCCAAGCCTGCCCGATGTGATCAAGAGTCAGGGGGTCCAGGTCAGTAAATCCACCAGGAACTACCTGATGGTCGTGGGTCTCATCTCGGAAGACGGCAGCATGGATGGCAATGATTTGAGAGACTATGCCACGTCCATCCTGCAGGGAGTCCTGGCGCGGGTGCCGGGTGTTGGCGAGGTGGAGATCTTTGGTTCCCAGTATGCCATGCGTATCTGGCTCAACCCCGACAAGCTGATGGACTACCACCTGACGGTGGAGGATGTGATCGCGGCGCTAAGGGCCTACAACGTGGAGGTTTCCGCCGGCCAGTTCGGCGGGGCGCCTGCCGTGGAGGGCCAGCGGTTGAACGCCTCCATCGTCGTCCAGAATATGCTCAAGACCCCTGAGGAGTTTGCCGCCATCCCCGTCCGCATCAATCCGGACGGCTCCATCGTGCGAATCAGGGATGTCGGCCGGACGGAACTGGGGACTGAGGCCTACGATGTCGACAGCGCTTACAACGGCAAACCCTCCGCCGGCCTGGCCATCCGGCAAGCCGCAGGCGCCAACGCCCTGGATACGGCCGATGCCGTCAAAGCGAAAATGAAAGAGATGAGCCGGTTCTTCCCCACAGGGATAAAGATCGTCTATCCCCATGACACCACCCCTTTTATCAAGGTGGCCATCGAAGAAGTGGTGAAGACCCTCTTAGAGGCGATCCTGCTGGTATTCCTGGTCATGTGGCTTTTCCTGGGCAATATGCGGGCCACCCTGATCCCGACCATCGCGGTACCGGTGGTGATCCTGGGGACTTTCGCGATGCTGGGACTTTTCGGTTTTTCCATCAACATGCTGACCATGTTCGCCATGGTGCTGGCCATCGGCCTGCTGGTGGACGACGCCATCGTGGTGGTAGAGAACGTGGAGCGGATCATGAGCGAGGAAGGGCTTCCGCCCCGGCAAGCCACAGCCAAGTCCATGGAGCAGATCACCAGCGCTCTGATCGGCATCGGGCTGGTGCTCTCGGCGGTATTCGGCCCTATGGCTTTCTTCCCTGGCTCTACCGGTGTCATCTACCGCCAGTTTTCCGTGACCATTATCGCCGCCATGCTCCTGTCGGTGCTTGTGGCCCTGATCCTGACGCCGGTTCTCTGTGCATCGCTTCTCAAGCCGGTGGCGGCAGGGCATGAACCGGCGGAAAATGCGATTTTTTTCCTGCGCCCGTTTTTCCTGTTGTTCGACCGAGCTTTCTTTCGAACCAGAGACCTGTACGTGCGGTTGGTCGGTCATTCCATTTCAAAGAAACTCCGCTACCTGATCGTTTTCCTTGTGATAGTGGTGGCCATGGGTTTCCTGTACCTCCGTATGCCCACCGCCTACCTCCCGGATGAAGACCAGGGGATATTGCTGGCCCAGGTGATGATGCCGACAGGCGCCACGATGGAGCAGACCGGGAAGGTCACGAAGCAAATCGAAAACTATTTCCGGGAGAACGAAAAAAAGGCGGTGGAATCTACTATGACCATTTCCGGCATCGGCTTTTCCGGAAGGGGACAGAACAACGGCATGGTATTCATCAAACTGAAGGACTGGAAGCTCCGCGACCAAAGCAGCCTGAAGGCCAAGGCTATAGCGAGAAGGGCCACGGTCGCCCTTTCGAGTATCCGTAACGCCATGATTTTTGTCTTCCCGCCGCCGGCCGTGATCGAGCTGGGCATGGCGAAGGGGTTCGACTTTCAGTTGCTGGACCGGAGCGGTCTCGGACACGAGGCCCTGATGGCGGCTCAAAACCAGCTCCTCGGCATAGCGGCCCAAGACCCGATTCTGACCGCCGTGCGGCCCAACAGCATGGAGGATGTGCCCGAGTACCGGGTCGACGTGGACTGGGAAAAGGCCGGGGCCCTGGGGGTTCCCATTACGTCCATCCACAACACGATCTCAGCGGCCTTCGGCAGCGCCTATGCCAACGACTTCATTCAGGGCGGCCGGGTCAAGCGGGTGTACGTCCAGGCGGACGCCCCTTACCGCATGTTGCCCAAGGACCTGGAAAAACTGTACGTCCGGAATACAGCGGGTAAAATGGTTCCCTTTTCCTCTTTCGCCTCCGGCCGCTGGACATCCGGTTCCCCCAGGCTGGCGCGCTTCAACGGGTTTCCTTCCATAAACATCTGGGGAGAACCGTCGCCGGGGAAAAGCTCGGGAGAGGCCATGGAGGCCATGGAAGAGGCGGTTACAAAGTTACCCAAAGGGATCGGTTATGACTGGACCGGTCTTTCCTACCAGGAGCGAATGTCGAGTTCCCAGGCGCCCCTTTTGTACGCATTTTCCATTTTCGTGATCTTCCTGTGCCTGGCGGCCCTCTACGAGAGTTGGCCCATTCCGGTCTCGATCCTGCTGGTCCTCCCCCTTGGAGTTATCGGCGGCATCATTGCCTCGAGCCTGCGGGGGCTGGCCAATGATGTCTATTTCCAGATCGGTCTGCTCACCACCCTGGGTTTGACCACCAAGAACGCCATCCTGATCGTCCAGTTCGCCAAAGCCAGATTGGAAAAAGGGATGGGGCTGATTGACGCCACCTTGGAAGGGGCAAAACTTCGTTTTCGTCCGATCATTATGACCTCTCTGGCGTTCGGTTTCGGGGTCCTGCCCCTTGCCATGACCACCGGCGCCGGGGCTGGAGCCCAAAATGCTATCGGCACCGGGGTGCTGGGAGGGATGGTGACCGCCACCGTCCTGGTGGTTATTTTCGCCCCCCTCTTCTATGTGTTGATCGAAAAGCTGTTCGGCAAAAGCCGGCAGCGTGAAGCGGTCAAGAGCGCTGAGACAAATCCATTAGAGGATCGACGACATGCATAGATACCTGTTTTTTCTACTCCTTGGAATCGCCTCCGTGCTGGGCGGCTGCACCCTGGCGCCCAAATACACACGGCCGGAAGCCCCGATCACTGCCGACTGGCCGAGCGGTGCGGCATACCAAGAAACAAGAACAACGACCGGTGCTCCGACAGCCTCGGGACTGGGGTGGCAGGAATTTTTCACAGACGAGAACCTTCGAAAGATCATCGCGGCGGCCCTGAAGAACAACCGTGACCTGCAGCTTGCCGCTTTGAATGTGCGAAGGGCGAGGGCATTGTACGGCATCCAACGGGCAGAACTGTTCCCTTCGGCCAATGCGTCTGGCAGCTGGTTCAGACAACGGGTGCCGGCCGATCTTTCGACAACCGGCAAAGAGATGACCGCGGAAGAATACAGTGTCAATCTCGGTATCAGTTCTTGGGAGATCGACTTCTTCGGCCGCATCCAGAGCCTGAAAGACCGGGCGCTGGAAGAATACCTGGCCACGGAACAGGCCCGCCGCAGCGCACAGATTCTGCTGGTGTCTGCGGTTGCCAACGGATATATGACCCTTGCTGGGGATCGTGAAAACCTCATGCTGGCTCAATCTACGCTTAAGACGCAGGATGAAGCCTACAATCTGATTCGGCGGCAGTATCAAATCGGAATCGCGAACGAACTCGACCTCCGTCGGGCTCAGACGCAAGTGGATACAGCCCGCGGAGAAATGGCGCGCTACACGCAACAGGTGGCCCAGGATGAAAACGCCTTGAACCTCCTGGTTGGCTCTTCTTCCCCTGTGACGAACGAGACCCTGCCAGCGGACCTGGCCGGCGTCAAACCTCCCAAAGAGATCTCTCCCGGCATGTCTTCCGAGGTGCTCCTGCGCAGGCCGGATATTCTGGCAGTGGAAAATCTCCTCAAGGCGGCCAATGCGAATATCGGTGCCGCCCGCGCGGCTTTTTTCCCTCGCATCACCCTGACGACTGGTGCCGGAACGGCGAGTAGCGAGCTATCCGGGCTGTTCAAATCCGGCTCGGGCACGTGGATTTTTGCGCCGCAGATCGTCATGCCCATTTTTGATGCCCGGCTGTGGCCAGCCTATGAGGCCACGAAAGTGGAAAAGGAAATCGCTTTGGCCCAATACGAGAAGGCGATTCAGACGGCCTTCAGGGAAGTGGCCGATGCTCTTGCCGTACGCGGAACAGTGGACCTGCAGCTATCGGCGCAGCAATCCCTGATGGATGCCACCGCAGTAACCTACCGCCTCTCCGTTATCCGTTATAACAGGGGAATTGACAGCTACCTGAGCGTCCTGGATGCGCAGCGCTCCCTCTATGCGGCGGAGCAAGGGCTTATCGCCATCCGCCTGGCAAGGCTCGCCAATCAAGTGCGGCTTTATGCGGTATTAGGCGGAGGTAGTGATCAGGCCATCCCACACTAGGGTGGATCACAGGCCTTGCCCTTCCCTGTTGCCATAGCGTGCCGCCGCCTCTTCAAACTCAATGCGCTTCAATGGAGCACCACCCCCTCACCCCGCCTCTCCCCCGACGGGCGAGGTGTACAGACCGGGGTCAAGGAAGGGAAAAGAGGGAGCGGTGGACCAGCCAGCCTGTGACATTAGGAATCAAAAAGACAAAAGCCCCAACTCCGACTCGGAGCATGGGGCTCGTTTGCTTCATAACGGCCAGGGCGGAACATCTCTACCTTTCTGGTGTTGGGTTCATCATGGGCGGAAGGATATTCCTGATCCCATCCGAAGTCAAGAAATTGGATGAAGACCCAAAATGCAATCACGAAAACACGAAAGAGAGAAAACACAAAAAAAGACGCAGGTCAGAACGTCAGAGCCACAGAAGACGGGGAACCGAAGGAGAAATGCCTAAAATTGGAACCGCGAAATCACCCTTCGACTTGGCTCCCATCGAGCCTGCTCAGGGACTGCGAGTAGCAAGAAGTCTTCGGCACAGTAGAGACTCCGGCAAAACAACCTTCGCACACTCTCAATTGACACAGAAAACCGATGTCCATATACTGCCATCTGGGATTACGGCGCACAGGGCAGACTTGTGTGTATCGGGCGGGAAGGCACAGAAGATTCGGCCCTTCTTCCGGAACATTCTGAAAGGAGACGAGAAAATGACGAGGGATGAACCTAGACCGGTCGGACAGCGAATCAGGCTGGCGCGTGAGGAAAGAGGCCTCAGCGTAAAAGAGCTGGCAAGCAGCGCAGGGTGCTTGGACGAGTATTTGGAATGGGTTGAGGATGGTCAGGTCGAACCTCCCGTCGCCCTTCTAATACAATTGGCCAGAGCCCTTAAACTGGATTCTGCTAACTTTCTCGAAGCGGATGACTCCTCCGACAGACGTTTGAAGGAAGCAGCGAAGCGAACCGAGCATTACTCATACAAAACCCTCACATCACCTGAGGCAGACAGCCACTTGATGGCGTTTTCAGTCACCGTGCCGCCAAAGACGGCTCACAAGGGAGTCGGGTATCAACATGAGGGCGAGGAGTTCGTCTATGTCCTGTCCGGCGAAGTGGAGATTATGGTTGACCGGAAAACAACAAGGCTGGGCGAAAAGCAGTCTCTGCGATTTAATTCGAACCTGGATCACCATCTCTCAAACCCAGGAGAACGAGAGGCCGAATTGCTTATCATACTCTATCTACCGTGATGAGCATGGGCACATCTGAACACTCAACTAGGTTCGTTTATGCATAAGTGGAGGGATTTTGCCAACGCCCGTCAAAACGCGCGGAGCGACGGCTAATGCTAAATAAAGTACCACGGACAAGGTCGGTGGTACTTTATTCCCTCGTGCGGCCCCATCTCGCCGCGTGGCATGGGGCCGCGAGGAATTTCTTGCGGAGAGTCTTACGGTTTTTTCAAGGTCTTTGACGTTTCGGCGGCCATCTGGTTCAATATCTTTTCCAGAGCTTCCAGTTCCGTCCCATATCCAGCCCAATTGCCCTGACGCGAATATGCCTTGGCTTTTTCAAAGTGTTCCATGGCTTCCGATACCGCAGAGCTGACCGTACCGGGCAGAGGCGGGGCAACGGCCGTTGAGACGGATTCGGGGGTGGGAGCTGCTTCGCCTAAAACACCGTAGATGGCACTCTCAAGATTTTCGCTCATGACCAGATGATTCCCGAAAGCAACGATCACCCTTTTGAGTTCCGGCAGCGCTGTGCCAGCCTGGTCGCTCATTCCCGTTGAATCATCCGCACCCGTCGACCTGGATGTTCTCGATCCTCTTGTTTGAACATAACCTGATGGAGACGATTCTGCCCCACGCTGGTTAGCTTGCAGATATACAGGTTCTACGTAGATAAAGTTGTCATCGATGGGAATAACAAGAAGGTTGCCTCTGATTACGCTTGAACCTCTCTGCCCCCATAGGGTCAATTCTCTTGAAATACTCGTTTGCTGGTCGACTCTTGCTTCAATCTGCATCGGACCGAAGATGAGCTTGTCCTTGGGCAATTTGTACACAATCAGATTCCCGTAATCGGGCATGTCACACCTTGCCGCAAGCCATGCAACCATATTGTCTTTGTTGGAAGGGGTGAAAGGAAGCATGAGGACGAACTCTTCGCTTTTCTCCTGGGGGAGCCGTATGATGATGTAGTAGGGCTCCATCTTTTGCCTCTTACTCGCGTAGATTTCATTAGGGGTTTGCCAGAGGTCTTCCTGGTTGTAAAAGACCTGCGCCTCTTTCATGTGATAGGTGCTGTACACGTTTGCCTGGATCTTGAACAGATCCTTGGGATAGCGAATGTGTTTTTTCAGATCATCAGGCATTTCACTAAAGGGTTTAAACAAACCCGGAAATATACTCGCATAAGTCCTTACAATGG
>JAHECH010000073.1 GCA_024641835.1 Deltaproteobacteria bacterium | reverse complement strand
GCCCAAAAAGATGGCATCGAACTTGCTCAATAGCGCAATCCCGTTCTCCGGCATCATCACACCATGCTTCAAATAGTACCCGCAACAATATGGAAATTCTGTGAATTCAAGCCTGAATCGAAACCTATCCGCCACCTTTTCGAGCACCCGGGCTGCTTCAGGAACTACCTCATTCCCAATCCCATCGCCGGGAATCAGAGCGATCCGGTAGGCCATATCATCCCCCTGCTAAAGATCTCCAATTCGGGCTTCACACCCGCCTCCTTCATCCTTCCCTCATCCCTTCCCGCAACCTCTTCCATGAACTCAGGAGTGTTCACGAACACCGCTGAAAAATTTCTTTAACCATTTCGCGTTGACCCGGCCTCAACCAGGGGACGGGCTCGCCGCCCAAACCGCTGTCTAAAAACGCCAGCCACGCTCCCAAGAATAAGGGCCATGCCGATCAGCATACCGGATGTGATTTGCTCGCCAAGCACCAACCAGCCCAGGAGCACGGCGATCACAGGGTTCACGTAAGCATAGGTGGTTACCACGGTGATGGGCAATGTGCGAACAGCGATCACATACGAAGTGAAGCTGATCAGTGACCCGACGGTGAGAAGATAGCCCCAGCCCAACCATGCTGAGGGGCTGGGCTGAGGCCAGGCCTCGCCCGTCAGCAGCATGGCAGCGGCAAGGCCCAGGCCGCCGAAAAACTGCTGGTAGCCGGAAATGACCAGCGGGGTGCACTGCGGCGGTGAGCGCTGGAGCAGCAGGGACCCTCCGGACCAGGAGGCGGCCGCGATCAGCAAAGCGACGGTTGATGCGACGTCAGCCGGAGCGCCACTCTGTAGCACGGGCTTCACCAGAACGCCGAGCCCGATGAAGCCGACCACGAGCGAAAGCACCAGCAGCGCCGACGGCGGCTCGCGGTCGATGATGGCTTCCATGATCACAGGCCAAATGGGTGTGCTCCCCAGAATGAGAGCAGCATAACCAGAATTGGCGTGATGTTCCGCCCATGTCACCATGCCGTTTCCTCCCATCCAGAGGAGCACTCCTGACAAGGCCAACACACGAAGCTCTGAAGCGGGCCGTCGCACTCGCTGGCCCACCAGGGCGGCCACGGCAAACAGGATCGCCGCAGCGCAAAGGGTGCGACTGGCTGACATGCCAAAGGGAGGAAAGCCGCTCCCTTCGCGCACAGCGACACGGATGAAGAGGTATGTGCTGCCCCATGCCAGATACACCACGATCAGGTTCAACAGGCCTTTGGTGGAAAGGGATGAAAAGGGATGGTTGTTACTCAATTCAGATTGTCCTTCTCCTCATACTCCATGGACGGTTCAAGGTCCTGAAAAGAGCGAGGGGCTTTGTGTTCTAAAGCGAATTCCCGCGCCGCCTTAGGCGAAAAAATTGACGTCGTTTTTGATAAAGTGTATTTAGATGAGTTAAGAATGTCAATAGTTCCATCGTAGCATCCAGTTTCGCGCTTTGCCGTGAGGCAATTCCTCTCATTGACATATCGCATGGATTTTATTATACTTTTCATTATGTGTCTGCATTCCACCAACTTTTTGTCCCATCATTGCGATCGTTACCGCTCACAAGGAAAGGGGGTCGAGGTAAGAAATGCCTATCCCATCTGCTTTCTCTACGCGTAAATTCCAATCGCTCATAGGGGTGCTCATCCCAGCTCTTCTCATCATGGCCTGCCAGACCACATCGAAAGCCACGGACCTAACGGCAGGCCCCAATGTCAACTATGAGAGACTCAGCAAAGAAAAAAAGGACCTGGAAAAGAGCCTGGCAAAGAGCGAGGCGACAAGAAAAGAGCTTGAGGAGAAGTTGGCTGAGACTCAGGTGCGCTTCTTGGAAAAAGATGCACAAGTCACGGGACTAGAAGAGCAGATGGAATCACAACAGAAGATGCTGGACGATGCGGTCGTGGAAGTGGTGAGGGCGAAGGCAAAGTTGCGCAGTCTAGAAAGCAGGGCAGAGGCAGCGTCCAACATGGCTGAAGCCGAAATCGCCGTAAAAGCCCTCAAGGTGGAGTTGGGAGCCAAGGAACAAGACCCTGACGTTCTCAAGACGGAGCATCTGTTGAAGATGAGTGCTGACGAGTTCAAAAACGAAAACTACGGAGGTGCTCTTTATCTGACCAACCAGGCCAAAGGCCACATTAAAGCGTGCCAGATCCGGCTCAGAAGCCGGGAGGGAACAACCTTCGATGATGAAACACAGTTCACCCAGCCGCTGGCACTCAAGGTGTTAAAAAGCAGTCACCTGAAAAAAGAGCCGGACTCAAAAAGTAAAACCATCAGCAAGCTCGAGAAAGGTACGCGGCTCATGGCTTACTCACACAAGGGAGAATGGACACGTGTCACGTGCGAAAGTGGCACCAGCGGCTGGGTCTTGCAAAGCGTCCTGGGCAGTCGCTAGCTCAACCATTCAGCCAAGCAGAGGAGATTCCTCTACCGGGCTTTCTGCTTCTTTTCCTTCCGTCGATCCCCGGCAATGATGATTTGATTACGCCCCCTTTTCTTCGCCTCATAGAGGGCCGCATCCGCATTTTTGATAATGCTCTCAGCCTCTTCACCGTAATCAGGAAATGAGGCGACACCCCCGCTGATGGTGACGTTCGTCCGATTCGTATCACTCCCCATCTCCTCCTCTGCCATTCGACGCCGGATACGTTCAGCCATCTGCGCACCCGCCTCAGCTCCTGTTTCGGGCAGGAGGACGATGAATTCCTCTCCGCCGTAGCGAGCGGCATAATCTGATTTGCGAATGGATTTCTTGAGTATAGCGCCCATTCGCCGGAGGACTTCGTCTCCTGCGAGATGACCGTACGTATCGTTGTAACGCTTGAAATGGTCAATATCGATGATCAGCAACGTGAAATCACGCTGGTACCTGGCGGATCGGCCCAGCTCTATATCCAACTTTTCCATCAAATGCTTGCGGTTAAAAAGTCCTGTCAGACTGTCAGTCGTGGACAGTTGCTCCAGCTCCTTGTTTTTCTCCCGCAAGGCCTCGTTGGCGTTAGCCAGTTCCTCCCGTCCCTGCCGGAGTCTCGCCACCATGTGGTTGAAGACCTCGGTCAGATAGCCTATCTCGCTTCGAGTGCGAACTGGCACGTCCACTTCGAGATCGCCGGCGGAGACCCTGGAAGCACCTCGGGTCAGAAGCCCCAATGGACGTACCATGGCCAGGCCGAGAAAATAGGCACAGAGGCCAATGGCAAGGAGCACCGCTGTGACGAGAAGGAGGGTCAGATTCCGAAGCCGGATGATCTGGAGATAGGCTTTCTCCGCATCCTTTTCAGCGACAATACCCCATTCTAACTGCGGAACCCTTTTCAGAGTCCCTATCACTGCATTGCCCCGCGGCCCTGTGTATCTCACAGGAACTTTTTCCCGGGCAAAGAGCCTTCGCACCGCCGCCTGTGACAGGGTGCCGGATTCCATCCGAGCGGACTGGGAACTGGCTATCAAAAGCCCTTGCAGAGTCACCAGATGGAGTTCCACTGTTTCACCCTGGTCATAGACCCGCAAGATCGAACTGATCGTGCGAAAATTTATTTTCGCAACAAGGATGCCTAGGAGGCGGTCTTGAGCGCCTCTTATGGGTTCACCAATGACCATGACGGCTTTCTGCAACGTATCATCCTGGTAGGGCTCACCAATAATGGGCTTGCCTGACTGGGCAGCGCCGAGCCATTTGTCCGGTAACTTGATAGGGCTCAGTTGATCTGCGCTGCTAGCCACTGTCTTTCCCCGAGGATCTATCAGTGCGAGTTCCTCATAGGCAATAAACTTTCCCCGCACCGACCGCAGATAGTCCATGAGCCGCCGGAGCGCCACGCCACTCTCGACGTTCTTAGAGTCCTTGAGAAAGATCCTCTCAAGATTCTCGGAAACCACGTAGGAGCTTGAAAAGACACGCACGTCATAGAGACGTTCTTTGAGCCAGAGGTCAACCTCACGGGAGACTTGGGCGGTGAGGTCCATGAGTTCCTGGTTGATCTTTTCACTCAAGAATCGCCTGTTCTGGACATAAGAGACCCACCACATGCTCACGGATGGGATAATGGCAGCAAGAACCGCAAAGGCGATAATCTTTGTCTTGATGCTATTAAGACGAGAGACTTTGAGGAATTGGCTTTGGGGCTGGTCCTCGGAGATCAAATCAACGCCCCCCTTGGCGATATAAGTGCATATACCTTGAGCCGTCGGCTCTTCGAAGCGAGCAAGTCTTCACAACTGCCCGACCACACGAAGCGTGCGAGCATTCCGTGAGTGACTTCTTTGGTCCTCATCAGAACCCCCATCCGAGACGCCCTGCTATCCGATCACCTCTTCACAACGATGAGACTGATCAGAGCCAATGCAGCGATGACAAGACCGAAACCGATGTAGAGTATGGTAAACCCGTCAACGTGTTCGAAGCCCGCACCCAGAAGATAGTCTTTGTTAATACCGTAGCCCCAGTAGAGGGTAAAAAAGTAATTGATCATGAGTGCCAGCTTTAACTTCCCCCAGAAGAGTGCCCCAGTGCTGAACAGCAAAAGCAGCACCATCTGGGTCACGGGAATGGAGATTTCCTTCATCTGAAAGAATTCCATAAATCTCCTCCAAGAAAGGCCATCATCGAGAATAGTTCATTTTTTAATCATAATTATGCATAATTTTACATAATATGTCAAACGAAATTCATGCTGCGCAAGCCCGGCCCCCTGATCCTTAATTGCATTCAATAGGGCTGGCAGTGATCATTTACAGACGAGCTATGGTGTCTGATGTGATTCTGTATTGAGAGGAGCGCTTTCTAAGCGTACCAGTTTGGGTGCTTCTTTATGCGGTCCTGAACTGTCTTTCTCAGCCACTCTTCAAGCCCTTTGGGCATGTAGAATCGAGGGAAAAGGAGAACATCTTCGGGGCTGATCACGCCCTCTTCAGAAGCGATCTTGGCCAATTTTGTATCAGGGTAAATCCTGATTCCGATGGTGATCTTCAGCGCATTCAGCTGAAGCCCTTCCACAAAATCAAGGCTTTCTTCCGCGCTGTCTCTCGTCTCTCCGGGCGCGCCCAACATCAGGAAGCCCATGGTCCGGATACCGCGATCTGAGAGCATCTTGGCAGCGTGGCGCACATCCTGTGTCGTGAAGCGTTTGTTCATCTTTCTTAAAATCGTGTCGCAACCGCTTTCAAAACCAAGGCTCACTTCC
Source organism: Deltaproteobacteria bacterium (assembly GCA_024641835.1). Taxonomy (GTDB): domain Bacteria; phylum Desulfobacterota; class DSM-4660; order Desulfatiglandales; family HGW-15; genus JAHECH01. The sequence continues at coordinate 5,961 of JAHECH010000073.1, read as the reverse complement.
TTGCACCCTGCCTCTGCCATGGCCCTGACGAGCCTTTCTTCAATCTGCCCCGGATAGAGAATGCAGCGCCAGCTACTTTGAAACGGAGCACCGGCAAGGTGGGAGCAGAGAGTTAGGGCATACGAAGGCGGGAGATTGAAAGTGTTGTCAACGAATTGAAAATTGCGGAACCCTGCCTCAACCCATGCTCCTAGCCATCGGATAACCATCTCAGGAGATCGCTTGCGGATCGCATGCCCTTCGATGCTCTCGGTGGAGCAATAGCTGCATCTCATCGGACATCCCCGCCTCGTCTGAACGGGAATCCAAAAGTCCTCCCCCTCATACATGGAGGTGCAAAAGAGGCGAGGAACTGGGAATGGAAAGCGGTCCAGGTCTTTTGCGAAACTTCTCTTCCCCTGAAGGCCGCGACCGCGATGGTACAGCCCTGGCAAGCTGGAAAGGGAACGGCCTTTCTCTAGCGATTCGAGCAGCGCAGAAAACACGAATTCCCCCTCTCCCTGGACCCCCATATCCGCAGCCAGGTAGTCGAGCGCGCTTTCAGGGAACATGCTGTAGCCCGGTCCGCCTAGGACGATGAGCGCCTTCGACAAATTTCTACAACAGGTCACCACCTCTCGCGCCTGCCCCAGGAGGAACCTCGGATTTGCCATGTCTTGGTCATCGACATTTCTCACGGAGATACCGATAACATCCGGCTCAGACGTCTCTATCGCTTCCCTGATAGCCGCTTCTGCATCCCTTTTGGCCATCAGGTCAAGCCACTTGACATCATGCCTTGCCTCAAGGGTTGCCTGGGATACACAAGCCAGTCCCAGAGGGAATGTGGGCATATTGATTGTCTCTGTATTCGCGGAGACAAGCAGGACCCTCATTTTCTTCTAGTGACCTCCCTTCCCTTTTCACTCGCCTCGTGTCGTGTCCCAGAAATTCATTGACTTAGTCCCCTCTACGGTCCCACGCCGCCGGGACGCTTTTACCTTGTCCCGACCCCTGTCTGAAAACGCCACTATGCTTCATACGTAAGGACGCGGATCAGGCCAATCGTGGCACCCGTATTGTCCGTTGTCGCCGTGTCGCTGGCGGAGATCACCTTCCTCACTCCGCTCTCAACAATAAATCGATTGACCTGGTCGTCCAACTCTCTCAATTCTTTCATGGTTTGGAAGATTTTCACCTCTGTAACAAAGGTTTTTACCTTGAGGCCTTTCTCCTTTTTTTTCTCAGACATTCTTGCCACCTCCTTCTTTTGTCATTAATTGTTTTGTTCACTCCGTTCCAAACGACGAGGCCATTTCTTTCGACCCCTACGATACCCATCTTGAGCAATTCATGCCCTCTCGTTAGGTGTTGCGCAGCGCTGAGATATGCCCAGCCTTTATCGCACCCGGCAGGGGTGGCGAAAGACTGGATGGGAAATGTTCTTACATATACCACATTTCAGTGGATCGCAGAAATGAAACCTTTTGATGAAGCCTGAAAAGCCTAACCCCGGCTGCTTGATCTAAATGAAGGAGGAAGGTTTAAAGGGCATCCCCTGACTCAGCTTCCGAAGGAAGCTGAGGAGAGAGGGGGAGGCATTGATGGCTTGGAAATGAGAAGATGAATTCCTAATGAAGAGCAGGCAGGAACTAAAGGACAAGGCTGGTGCGCAATAGGGCTAAAGGTCCTTCAACTACTCTTGACTTTCCTCGGAAAGGCTCGTTGCGATCTTCAGCACATCCAAGGAAACGCGTTCCTTTTGAGCGGCAAGGGCAACGCGCTGGCCGATATCCAATAGGTCCAGAAGATCATCCTTTCGAAACCCGTCCGGTCTTTTCATGGAGTCAATATACATGATGCCAAGGACCTGTGATCCGCCCATCAGGGGGACACAGATGACAGACTCGATTTTTTGCAGCTTCAATGTATCCACCAGGCCCTCTTCGTTCGCAGTGCAGGCCTTTGAAAACACCAAGGGCTTTCCTGTGGATAGGACCTTCTGTGCGACTTTATCAGAGTACAGGGGAGTGCCCTCAACTCGGGATTTGGTCGACAAACAGATGGTTTTCTCAATCGCGCGCGTGGCAGGATCAACGAGTACAAAAGCTCCCCTATCTATTCTCTTGAGGTAGTTAAAGATATGAACCAGCACGTTTCGAAGGATTTCTTCCAGAGGCTTGTTACCTTTTAGCGTCACAGAGACCCGGGAGAGCAATTCATGCCGTTTCTGGAGTGTCCTTTTTCTTCGATCCTCAGATCCCGTTTCCTCCTTCACACTTAATCTGATCATGGACGTGGTATCCAGGAACGGCGCCATCTGTTCCTTACAGCCTTCTCCCAGGCAAAGCACAATCATACCGATCGCCAGCGCTTCCCCTTCCTCCAACTCAACCTCACGGCCCGGGTGCAAGTACTCCCCCTTGTAAAAGGTCCCGTTTCGGCTTGCCAGATCGCTGACGAAGAACTTGTTGCCTTTACATACAATCTTGAGATGCTTGCGAGAGATGGTCCTGTCATTAATCCAGATATCGTTATCAAAGGAACGGCCCAGAAACATGACCCCCTCCCTTATATCGAAAGACTGCCCTATTTCAGGCCCGTTTATGACGAAGAGTTTGGCCATACAATTTGCCTCCAAATTCAACAGTCAATGTGGATCACGGCGGAAGAGTAAGTTGCCGATCACTATCAATTTTGCTCTCCACCACCCGGCTCATCCCATGACCTTCAGAGGATGGTAGAAGACGTTCCCGAGATCTTGATCCCGGGAAGGGATGCAAGAAAAAATAGTAGGCTACAAAAAACTTTATGAATTCAGTAAGTTAGCAGCACCACTTCCTTGGTTTTACGCGATAGTCGGATCCTGGTTAAGCGAAAACCTGTTTCCCAACATAAACATATTATACCTGGCCGGCGGAGAGAGATAAATAACAAAAACATCGGTGATGATGTCCCGCATCAGCCCTGCTGCTCCTGTCCGAAGTTCTGAAGGGACACTCTACCGGTCTCCTGAATCATAAATCGGTTCCCAAACTTAGCTGAGTCAGAGCGCCCCGGGAGTGATCTGGCGGGTTGACTTATTCGCCTGTTTTATGACTCAGGATTCAGCCTCATTGTGTGCTCTTCAATCATATGGCCCGCAGTTCCTCTTCGATGACGGCCTTGAATAGAGGGACCTTGTAGGCATTTTGCTCCATGGGCTCAGCATTCCGAACCGCCGCTTCCGCAGCTTTGCTGACTGCGTCAGCATCCATCTCTTTCCCTGCGATGATTTCCTCAACTTCCTCCGAACGCCAGGGGATCGGGGCAGCACCGCTCAGGAACACCCGCGCTTCTTTCACCCGTGGGCCATCGAATACAATGGCCAGAGCCACACCTGCCAGGGCAAAATCCCACGAACGGCGCGCCCTGACCTTTCGATACGAGCTTCTGAGCCCTTCCGCTGGCGGCGGCAGTTCAATTTCCGTGACAACTTCGCCCTGCAGGAGCACTGTCTCTTTTGTCCAATCCTTGGCAGGAAGAACATAGAAAGCATCCAAGGGTACCGTTCTCTTTCCCTTAGGCCCTTTGATGTGCACCGCAGCTCCAAGGGCTGCCAAGGCAGGCGCCGTGTCAGAGGGGTGGACGATGTAGCAGTTCTCCCCGCCTAGGATACAGTGATAGGCGTTCTCTCCACCAAAGGCAAAACACTGCTCTCCGCCTTTTCGCAAGCAGTGAAACTCACCCCGGTAATACCAGCAACGGGGCTTCTGGCAGATATTTCCTCCAATGGTTCCCTGATTTCTAAGCTGAGGGCTTGCCACTCCAGAGGCTGCTTGAGCGAGCGAAGTGTAATGCCTCTGGATATCCCGGTTCTGTGCTACCTCGGTTAAGGTGGTCAGGGCGCCGATGCGCATGACGCCGTTGGACCCTCTGGTGATACCGCGAAGCCCCTTGATGCTGCTCAAGCTCACCACTGTTTTTGCTTCAAAGACATGGTCTCTCAGGCAACCGAGCAGGTCTGTCCCGCCTGCGTGGGCCCTGGCTCCTTCAGAGGAAAGATGTTTGATCGCTTCATCGATGGATTTGGGTCTCACATATGAAAAGCTCTTCAGCATCTCTTATCCCTCCTTTCGGTGCGCGGAGAACAACGGGCAGAGACGAACCGGCGTCATGGGTGTTTCAGTGACGCGCACGCCCGTGGCATGATAGATCGCATTCGCGATGGCTGCGGCCGTGGGTATGGTCACCGGTTCACCAAGGCCTTTGGCACCGGTGGTATTAGCCTCTGTGTCGCCAGGTTCGATTGGAACCGACCCCATCTCTGCGGGGACATCCAGGGCTGTGGGAATTTTGTAGTCATGCCAGTTCTTGTTGAGCAGTTTGCCTGTACGGTTTTCATCAAGCACTCGCTCTTCAGTCATCCCGAATCCGATTCCCATGGTAATCCCGCCGAAAACCTGGCTGTCATAAGTCAGGCGATTCATCACACGTCCGCTGTCGTGGGCACCTAGAAAACGCAGAATCTTGACCTCCCCTGTCTTGGTGTTCACCTCCACCTCGCAGAACTGGGCTGCAAAGGGATTGATCACTCTGCCTTCCGGGTTTGGGCCCCGGTAACCCACCCCTATGATGACTCGCCTCTTCTTTAGGCCGGGAATCTCTGTGATCCTCATTCTTTTCGACAAGTCTCCTTTTACAACAACCTCGCCTCCCTCAAGGGAGAGCTCGGCGGCGTTGACGTTCAGTTCTCCTGAAGCCATCTCAAAAAGCTGTCTCCTGACCTCGATCGCAGCAGCACGGACAGCTGGCGCCTCCGTAGGGACCGTCTTGCTCCCCCCGCTCGGGGTGGCGTATTGGGTTGTGCCGGTGTCGGCATTTTCGATCTGGATTACCTCCGGTTTCACCCCCAGTTCTTCGGATACGACCATGGCCATGATGGTCTTCGTGCCTGTTCCAATGTCACTCGCTCCCATGTTCAGGTTCACGCTCCCATCCGAAAAGAGTTTGATGACGATGGTAGAAGGAGGCCCTCCGCCACCCGCGACCCAGAGGCTTGCTGCCACGCCTACCCCTTTGCGCATGTGATCCTGCCGGCTCTCCTGGGAAATCTTTTTCCGCGCCTCCTCCCAACCAAAAACTTTGGCACCCTCTATCAGACATTCCCTGAGGCCCGTGGAGGTGTAGGGCGGGTTCCCCGGTCTCGCCTGGCTGTACGTGGGAATGTTCTTGAGCCTCAGTTCAACAGGATCCATTCCTATCGCCTCGGCCAGGGCATCCATCATTTGCTCTAGAGCCCACGCCCCTTGGGGATGACCGGGACCCCGCATGGGCCGAGCAGGACCGGCGTTGATGTAAACGTCTCTCATTTCAGAGCGGACGTTCGCACATCTGTACAGATCCCTCACCAACCAGTCCACCAGTGCCGTTCCGTTTGCGGGATAGGCGCCGCCCGTAGCCAAGCATGAGAAGTCCAGGGCTGTCAGCGTCCCGTCCTTCTTGACCCCGGCTCTGAGTTTCGTGTGGCTTGGAGGCCGGTTTCCTGTAACCAGGTACGTTTCCTCCCGCGTGAGTACGAGCTTCACCGGGCGGGCCGCGATGCGGGCGAGAAGCGCTGCGATGATGGTGTACTTGCCAGCTCTCAGCTTGCTCCCAAACCCTCCTCCCATGTAGTGCCCGATCACACGCACCTTCGAAAGAGGAAGGCCGAGCGTTCCGGCCACCGCAGATTGAACGGCATACACTCCTTGGGTTGACTCCCATATGGTAAGGCTGTCTCCATCCCAACTGGCCACGGAGCCGTGAAGCTCCATCGGGGTATGGAACTCGGTACGGGTGATGAAGGTCTTCTCCAGGACCACATCGGCTTCGTCAAATCCCTTTTTTACGTCACCCCGCTCATATCTCTGCGCATCACCAACCAGGTTGCCTCTGTCATGAACTTGCGGGGATCCGGGCTCAAGGGCCTTTTCTTCATCCACCAGAAAGGGCAGGATTTCA
>JAHECH010000706.1 GCA_024641835.1 Deltaproteobacteria bacterium | reverse complement strand
GGCAGATCAACACGATGTATAAGGCCAAGACCGGTAACGACCTCAGCGGCGCCTCGGCCCGCTCCTTCACAGGGCTGCAAACATGGGTTGAGGTCCTTGAAAAAGCGGGATCAACGAAGCCCGAGGACATTCAAAAAGCGGCTAACGCGCTCTATATACCAGGCGAGGAACTGGTAGTGCCCTGGGCAGGAATTAAGTTTTCGACGTCTCCGGATGATCTTGGCCAGAATGTTCTGGGATCAGGATTAATCGGACAATATCAGAAGGCGAAGGACGGCAAAGTCGTTCTGGAGATCGTTTATCCTTTTGACGTGGTAACGGCCAATCTGGTTTATCCTTTCCCGGGATATTGACACGGGCTATTGGCAGCAGACTCTATGACGGGTCGTCCCCTCACCTTTATCCGCCTCCGGCGGACCTTTATCCGCCTCCGGCGGACCTTTATCCGCCTCCGGCGGGCAAGCCCTCTCCTCCGGGCAAAGGCGAGGTGAGGGGGCTGCCGATGATCTCAAGGATACGACAGTAGTATGGATATCTTGTTCGGGTCCCTAGCAGCCGGCATCCTGCTCGGCATGGTGATCGCCCTTGTCGCCCTGGGTTTGACGATCATCTTCGGCGTGATGGATATCGTCAATTTTGCTCACGGCGAATTCCTCATGATCGGCATGTACACCGGTCTGCTTACCGCTCAGGCGACCGGCTTAGATCCCCTCTTCACTCTCCCTCTTGCCGCGGCCGTAGGATTTCTTCTTGGAATACTCTGCTATGCCGGATTTGTGAGATTTCTCCTGAGGGGGCCTATAGTCGCCCAATTGCTGGGAACCTTCGGCCTCATGCTTTTCCTCAGGAACCTCGCCCTTCTTGTTTTCGGGTCAGCGGACAGGGCTGTTCACCGCGGCATTCTGGTGGATAAGAGCTTTGAGATCGGCATGGGGATCATCATTCCCGCAACCAAGCTGGCAGCAGCGGTCCTCTCGGTGGCTGCATTTCTCGCTGTTTGGCTGCTCATGAACAGGACCAAAATAGGCAAAGCGCTGACGGCGACGGCTCTTAACCGCCAGGCGGCCCGTTACATGGGCATTCCCACAGAGCGGATGAATGCTCTCGCCTGGGGCATTGGAAGCAGTTCGGTCACCATTGCAGGGGCGCTGATTGTCAATTTCTGGGCGGTCAATCCTTTTGTAGGCATCCTGTTTACCATGATCGCCTTTGCCGTTGTGGCTCTTGGCGGATTCGGAAGCGTGCCCGGCGCTTTTTTCGCCGGAATAGTCGTCGGCATGATTATGGAGATTCCGGGGATCTGGGATTTTTTCACCTATACCTTCGACTCTCAGTGGATGGCTGACGTACCCATGACTTCTCTCAAGTACATGTGGATCTACCTGGCTTACTTCGTCATCATGGTGGTGCGGCCGAGGGGACTCTTTGGATGGAAGCAATAAGAAATGCTCTCGACTTCTCCGATTTCCCTCGGCTTGATCTGGTCGTTGCAGCGATACTGGCTGCAGCATTCCTGGCCTTCCCCTTCCTGACCGAATCCTCCTTTGCCATGAGCACCATGATCCAGTTCCTCATGTTCTCCATCTACGGCATGGGCTGGAACGCCATCGGCGGTTACGGCGGGCAGGTGGACCTCGGAAAAGCCCAGTATGTGGGAATCGGCGCCTATACTACTTCCGTGTTGCTCATCCGCTGGGAAATCCCTTTCTGGTTTTCCATGCCGGTTGGGATGTGTCTGGCGGTGATCTGGTCCTTTATCATTGGCTATCCTCTTTTTCGCCTCAAAGGTCATTATTTTGCGATTGCGACGATCGCCACCTCCCTGGTCCTCAAGGATCTTTTTACAGTCTGGTCTTTTGTTGGCGCGGCCCGGGGGCTGGAAATCTCGCCGGTCAAGTATCCTCCTCCGGATTTCATGAGGCTCATCTTCAAAGAGGATATCTATTATTACTACATCATTCTGGGCTTCTTCTTCGCCGGGATCCTCTACATGAACTGGTTCCGGAAGTCGAGGCTCGGGTTTCAGCTGCGATCTATCAAGGACAACGAGGACGTGGCCCGGTCTCTGGGCATCAATGTGCACTGGGCCAAGATAAAGACCTATGCGATCGCAACCGCCTTCGTCAGCATGGTCGGATCGTTTCATGCCTGCTACATCAAGAACATCGAGCCTGGAGACGTGATGAGTCTCGATCTTTCGATTTTGATCGCTCTCATGGCCATGCTCGGCGGCGCCGGGTCTTTGTGGGGCCCCATCATCGGAGCAGGCGTTTTGATCCCTCTCAAGAGCTACCTCAAGGAATGGCTGGGTGCGGCTGCGGGGCTCGCGGGCATTGACCTCATCATATACGCCATCATCATTATGCTCATCTCAGCGCTCGAGCCCCGGGGTATCTGGGGCATCGTGGAGAAACTGCGGCGAAGGAAAAGACGGTAATGGCCTTCCTCGAGGTTCAAAACTTGACCAAAGCATTCGGCGGGCTCAGAGCCAATGACAATATTTCTTTTTCCTTGGAGGGGCACGAGCTTGTAGGAATCATCGGCCCTAACGGTGCGGGCAAGACTACGCTGTTCAACTGCATCTCAGGGCATCACCCGGTTACTTCGGGCAGGATTCGTTTCGACAAAGAGGATATCACCCCTTTGAAAGCCCATGAGGTGGCCCGGCGAGGCTTGGCGAGAACGTTTCAGGTTTATGTCGCCTCCGGTGATCTTACCGTAGAAGAGAACGTGATGGTGGGCTGTTTCATGCACACCCGCTCGCGATCCACAGCTCGAGAAAAAGCTCAGAACATCCTCCGTGAGCTGAAGTTGCGCGATCTTTCTGATTTCATGGTGCGGGAGCTTCCTGTGCCGGCACAAAAGCGAGTGACCATGGCCACCGCTTTGGGCACGGAACCGAAGCTGCTTCTTCTTGACGAGGTGGCAGCAGGTCTGAATCCCGCTGAGATCGATGAAATCATGGCGAGCATACGTCACATCCACGACAAAATGG
>JAHECH010000705.1 GCA_024641835.1 Deltaproteobacteria bacterium | reverse complement strand
CGGCTCTCCCCGTCATGCGGATGTGCTTCTGGTCTCCGGTCCTGTGACCAGACAGGTCGCCCCGGCGCTCCGCAAGCTCTACGAAGCGGTTCCGAGCCCTAAGCTGGTCATCGCTATTGGTAGCTGTCCCACGGGGGGGAACATATGGTTTGATAGCTATGCCACGCTGGGCGGCCTTGAGAAGGTCCTCCCGGTGAACTACTTTGTCCCTGGATGTCCGCCCCGGCCGGAAGCGATTCTCTACGGGGTTGCGGTTGCTCTCGGGATAGCTCCCAAAAAAGTGTCCCCCATCGTAAAAAGTCAGGTGCATCCAGATGAAATCATCAGGAACATAGAACAGGGGGGCTAGGGCGCTAACAAATACCCCATGAACCATATTCGAGTTAAGAGTTTGGTAACGTTCAAAAGTGGTTACTCGGCCTAGTAAAAACACCGTCGAACCGAGCCTCTATAGAGGGAAGGTCATGGAACGTTTTCTGGAGTGACTGGCGGGAGGGCGCCCTCTTTTCATGACTTATCTGTGGGGGAAGCCCTGGCTCCCGTTCGCCAGAACGGGAGAACAGCGGAGGGGGCAAGTTTCCCTCGCAGATAAGTCATAGAAAAGAGCAGCCCGGGAGCCTCGGAACGGAAGAAAAGGCTTCATGGCCTTCCCTTGAATGTCCCCATGCAAACACTCTTGAACGACACCAAAAGTTTAAGGTGGGCATTTGTGACGCGAATGAGAGAGCAAAGCATTTCTGCAAAAAACCCAAATGATCATCCTGACCTGGAAACCTTTGCCTGTCTCTACAGTCCTTCTTTTCAAGGCCGGATTGCCGTCATAGGGATCGGCAATCGACTGTGGGGAGATGATGGAGCCGGACCCGAACTTTTGAAGAGGCTCAAGGAAGAACGGGAGGTGCAAGACCCGCGTTTGAATTTTGAGGGACAACGTTTTTTCATTGACGCCGGAGAATTTCCAGAAGACTGGTTCATCCGGATCGTAGATCTCAAGCCCGACGTGATCCTTGTCATTGACGCCATTGATCTTCAAGCTGAACCCGGAAGTATCGCTATCCTCGAATCGGAAGCACTTCCCGAGGCTTTTTGTTGCTCCACGCATCGCCTCCCTTTGCGAAGCCTACTACACCTGTGGGAAAAGAGTGGAAGCAAAACCTTGGTTCTCGCTATTCAGCCGAAAGAACTGATAGTGAGAGAGGGCCTTTCCCCGGAAGTGAAAGGGAGCGTTGATTTCCTTGCTCAATTTTTCTCCCGGAGACACTTCTGGAAGTAACCGGTCGACTCTGCCCGGCAAGGTGGTATTTTCGTATTGAACAGTAACATTTATTTAAGAAGGTGAAAGAGATGGAAAAACCAAAGATTGTCACGATTGATGATGATCCTGATGTACTCGAGGTTCTCCGCATAGCTCTGGAGGCAAACAATTACCAAGTTTATGCTGCCTCAAACGGCACTGATGGGCTGCGGCTGGTAAAGGAAGTCCGTCCCGACCTTATTATCCTTGACGTGATGATGGATACGATCACTGAAGGATTCCAGGTTTCCTATCAGCTCAGGAGCCAAGATCCGAAGTCCGAGTACCAACAGTTCTCAAAAATCCCCATCATCATGTTGACGGGTATATCGCAGAAAATGGACATGAAATTCTCACCAGAGAAAGACGGTGAGTACCTTCCGGTCGATGAATTCGTGGAAAAGCCTATCCGGGTCGAGTCTTTATTGGAAAAGGTTAAGAAACTGCTCAAGAAATAGTCCGACATGCCCAGCCCCATCATCCGGCCTGCGGGGAAATAGGGGACACCCTAAAACGCACCCCTAACCTCATTACCCTTCATGTTCTGTTAAAATGCCTGGTATTGTTTTCATTTTCCTACTATCTTACTCTTATCCTAATATCGTGTCCCAGAAATACCCTGGCATAATCCTCTGGGCGACCTTGCCCTCTGCCGGGAAGGCGGTCTCTCAGAGCGGCAATATCGCTACATCCCGCTTTGGCGGGACATAATCTTAATCGTTATCACCAGGCGGGCACAGAGGAGCATGCTGGTCGGAGGGTTAAATCTTATGGGGCTGCCCGGTGAGACTATGAGGCGAATGGTGCCGTCCCAAGTGAGGGGTTAAAACCCCTCCCCTACAACCTTTTGATTGCGGCCTGGAAGACCGCCTCCCGACAGGGGGTGGGGTCGCAGCGTTAATTGTAAAGGAACTTCTGGAACGCCGCATTAGAACAAGAACCTCTTTCTTAGCCTGAGGGTTTCCATTTCAGCTACATATGAAACGGGTCGGGATCGAAATTACCGGGATCGTTCAGGGCGTAGGATTCAGGCCATTTGTCTACAACCTGGCTAAAGCGCATTCCATTCGAGGATGGGTCCGCAATAACGAGAGGGGTGTGCTGATCGATGCCGAGAGCGAGGATGGAAACCTGGAGTCATTCATCCATGATATACCAAGCCTTGCACCTCCCCTCGCCCGGATCGAGTCAATGGAGATAAAAACCCTCGATCCCTTCGGCTACAAGGATTTTGAAATCAAGAAGAGTGAGGACGCCGGGGATAGATTTGTTCTCATTTCTCCTGACGTGGCAACCTGCGATCAATGTGTTTCAGAGCTTTTCTCGCCTCAAGATTTTCGGTACCTCTATCCTTTTATCAACTGCACGCTCTGTGGACCCAGATTTACGATCATCAAAGACATTCCCTACGACCGTCACAAAACGACCATGGCGCCTTTCCCCATGTGCCCCATTTGCAAAAAAGAGTACGCAGATCCCGTGAACCGCCGCTTTCATGCACAGCCCAATGCATGCCCTGCTTGTGGGCCTTCCCTGGAACTCGTCGATCGAAACGGAGAAGTGGTTCCCGGAGATCCGATTGAAGGGACTCACGGCCTCCTCATGCAGGGATACATTGTGGCTGTCAAAGGCCTGGGAGGTTTTCACCTTTCTTGCGATGCAGGAAACGTTTCGGCCGTTTCCTCCCTGAGGTCCCGGAAGTT
>JAHECH010000072.1 GCA_024641835.1 Deltaproteobacteria bacterium | reverse complement strand
GACCAGCCCACTGCTTAAGATGATACGACACCCGGCCTGTGCCGCCTCCGGCGTCCAGGAGAGAGCCCGCCGTGGGTAACTGGAGAAGATCCCGCCATCTCGCAAGATCAGGAGAAGGCATGAGGCGGTCGTAAATGGAAGCGATGTGGTCAAAGTGATTGAACATGGGGGAAAAAGTGCCTATGTTTTTCAATAGAAGAACATAAGCCTAATTTTGCTGGAATCAAATTTTCCTACTTCATTCGATCTCTGAGTGACGGGAGAAGAGAAGGACGGGCAAATCCCGCTCAGGCTGTAATCACTTCTTCCGAGAGGAACTCCCTCCGGGATCTGGCTCCGCCTTTCGCGAATTCGTCGATCCACATCCTCACCCTTTCTTTGCCATAGGCTTTCTCCATTCCTGCCATGATCAAATCGACAGGAATATCGGAGAATGAACCGTGGTAGGCGACGTATTCCATGAACTGTTTCTTCTCCAGATTGTAGGGCTGAAAAAGGGAATCATCTCGGCCGTTGAACTCCAGCGGAATGACTTTATGCCTTTCACACAGTTCTTTGTTGAAGGCGGGGGTTGCAATAACCCATTTCCCTCCCAGATAGAACTCGGTGAATCCGTGAAAAGCAAAGAGATTCGTGCCCATGATCTCGATCAGTTGCCTTGTAGCGAGATGGTTGCGGACGTCGGCGAATCCAACTCTTGACGGGATACCCGAGGCCCTTCCTAAAGCGCACAGGAGCGAGGCCTTGCAGACGCAATAACCGCGTCCGCTCTTGAGCACGTTACTCGCGCGGAAGTGTTCAGCAAGGTAGAAGGGATAATAAGGATCGTACCAGATCCCGTCACGCACCGCGTAGTAAAGCCTGATAGCCTTTTCGATGGGGGCATCGTCGCATCTTCCGGTTTTCTCCTTCGCGTATGCGATGATCTCTTTGTGGTCACTGTCAATGATGGCAGTGGGAGAAAGGTATTTATCATCGACCTCGTTCACAGCTCAGCCTGTGTAGGACTTAAATGAAGATCCGGGTTCCACACTACGATTGAAAATCACTATACCAGAGAAAACCAGGAGACGTCAAAATACGCGCTGGAGCGGATTTTTTTCTTGACAACTTTTTGGGCTTTCATTTATAGTCACTTTGTAGCTAAAATGTAGTTAAAATATAGTTGCAAAAATGTATTCTTCCTAGTTATTCCCAACAATATCGATAAGATGAGACATGCTCCTGGTCATGGAACTGAGGAGACAGGGATTTTCAGAAAAAAACGGCCTGCCTCTTTTCAAGGCCCAAGGTATTCAGTGATCTACAGTGGTCCAATTGGATGGAAAGGATTCTGAACGTGCCTGGCGAAAAAAAATCCAAGGATAGTAAGCATGCCCCGCTCCCTCTGTCTGAAGGCAAGGTAAAGTTCGAGGTCTACGGCGAAGAGATGATAGAAAAAAGCGTCAGGCTAAGCGGCAACAGCGGCAGGGTTTACCTCCCGCCGGATTGGGTTGACCATCATGTCAAAATCATAAGGATTGATTAATCAAGCTGCGCGATCGCAGCGAGGGAAAAGGGTTCCATCGTGCCAGAGGTCGTTGTCAGAAGGTTGAAAAAAGCAGATGCCGGCGAGATCAGGCGGATTGACGCGGCTATTACGAAGTCGCCTTCCAACCTGGATCTCGAGAGAATGATCAAGGAAGAGTTGAAAAAAGCGGATGATGCGAGCTTTGTGGCTGAGATCGAAGGAAAGATTGTGGGATACATGATCAGCTACATCACCTCCGGGAATTTCGGTACTGACCAGTGCGCGTGGATCGCGAGATTCGGAGTGGATCCCCAGTACATGGGGAAAAGAATCGGAAAGAGCATGGCGCAAGAAGTCTTCAGGTTCTACAAAGCGAAAGGCATCCGAACGATGTATACGTCGGTCAAGTGGGATTCCACGGACCTCCTCTCATTTTTTAAAACCCTCGGTTTTGACAGAAGCAATTTTGTCAATCTGCAAAAAAACCTCGAGTAGCTTCCCGTCACCCGAAGCGCGGGTATTGCAACAGCTATTGATCGCGGCACTCAATTCAACTGGTCGTTTTGAAAGATTGGCAATCGACGACGGAAGGCGCAAGGGGTCCCATCGTCGGACGCCGACTCAAAGGGATTTGAAGGAGGTTTGAATAAAATGATTACTGTAGGAATTGATTGCGGTGCGAAGACCACCAAGACCGTTATCATGAAAGATGGAAAGATCGTTGGGAAGGCTCTGGTGCTCAGCGGCTTTGATCAGGTCAAGGGGATCAAAGAGTGTTATCAAGCCGCTTTGAAGGAAGCGGGTGTGAAGGACGCCCAGGTAGAGGCGATCTGCGGCACAGGATCGGGCAAGAACGCGATCAAAACCGCTTTTGCGGAAACCAAGGATCTGGTGAACGACATCAAGGCCATGGGCAAGGGCGCCCACTTCTTCTTTCCCAAGGCGAGAACCGTAGCGGATGTGGGCGCCGAAGAGGGCAGGGCTGCCAAGCTGGATGAACAGGGAAATCCCCTTGATTTTGCCATCAATGAGAAGTGCGCTGCTGGAGCAGGCGCTTTTATCGAGGCCATGGCTCGCGCTCTGGAGACACCCCTTGAGCAGTTGGGACCCTTGGCCATCAAATCGATCAAGGAGATCCCCATGAACGCCCAGTGCGCCATCTTTGCTGAATCCGAGGTGGTAGGGTTGATTCACGCAAAGACGGAAAAGCAGGATATCAGCAAAGCCATCCATGACGCCATGGCAAGCCGAATCGTCTCGATGATCCGACGGATTGGCGTAAACGAAGATGTGGTGATGCTCGGCGGCGTGGCTTATAACCCGGGCTTCGTGCAGGCGATGAAGCGGCAGCTCGGTATCGGGCAGCTCTATATCCCTGAAAGACCCGAGTTCGGCATGGCCGTCGGCGCTGCCGTGGCGGCTAGGGAGTAGGTTCTGATAAAAGGGGATGACTCCTGCGATCCTCCCAAGCAATTTGGATAACCGATAAGCGATTTATTGGCGGACATAGAAATGGCTGAGGAAAAGAAGCAAGAGTTCTGGAGATGGACTGAATCCAACTGGGTCAACCCGGAGATTGACTGGAAAAAGGCGAAATTCGTCACCCTGGGCATTGATGTCGGCTCTGTGAGTACCCAGGCGGTGATCATGGCCGATGGGGAGGTCTTTGCCTACGGAAACATGAGAACGGGCTCGGACAGCCCCAACAGCGCCAGGAACGGCCTCAACTTCGCCCTTGAGAAGACCGACCTGCCTGAGAGCAGGATAGACTACTGCATCGGGACAGGCTACGGTCGAGTCAATGTGCCAATGGCCGACCGCTCCATCACTGAGATTGCGTGCCATGCCCGTGGCGCGAACTTCATCTACGGCCCGCAAGTTCGCACCGTGCTCGATGTCGGCGGGCAGGACATCAAAGCAATCCAGTGCGATGACAAGGGCAAGGTGACCAACTTCCTGATGAACGACAAGTGCGCTGCCGGAACGGGCCGCGGCATGGAGGTATTTGCAGACCTTCTGGGCGTGCCCATCACGGAAGCGGGGGAAAGATCTTTCCAGGTCAAAGAGGAGCCGCCGGCGGTCTCCAGCACCTGCGTCGTGTACGCGAAGTCTGAGGCCACAGGGCTCCTGCGAAAGGGCTGGTCCACAGAACAGGTGCTTGCGGCCTACTGCCGGGCCATGGCGGAGAGGATTTACTCTCTCGTGGAAAGAATCGGTGTCACACCCGAATTCGCCATTACGGGCGGCATGGCCAAGAACAAAGGCGTCATCGGCCGGTTGATGCCCCTGGTCGGCCTTGAACCTGCCAAGACCAAATGGGACACCCAGATTGCTGGTGCGGTGGGTGCAGCTCTGTTTGGCTACGCCCTTTGCCAGAAGGGTAAGGGAAGGGGAAAATAAGCAAGACGCCCCGTGGGAGAAGGGTGTTCCTTGGAGGTGTTTGAATGCTTGCAACTTACGGATACAAAGATGGTTCCGGAGAGTACCTCATCACAATCGATACAGAGCGGTGCAATGGTTGCGGCGACTGCGTGGCCGCGTGCCCTGCCCATGTCTTTGTCGTGGTCGATGAGGATCCCAACGATCCCATGCGAGAGGAACCAGTAGCCATGGTGGCGCTGGAAAAAAAGAAGAAGCTGAAATACGAGTGTAACCCCTGCAAGCCCACGGTCGACCGGGCACCTCTTCCCTGTGTAGAGGCTTGTAAAGCGTCGGCGATCAGCCATTCCTGGTGAGCGTTTCTTCAGGCTCTCTTTCCAGACGATGAAAGACCAATATTTCTGGTGTAGGTTATGAGCACCGTGACACTCACAATCAACGGCCAGCCAGCGGAGGCGTCTTCTGGCACGACCATTCTTGAAGCCGCAAGGCGCGCGGGCATCTATATCCCGACCCTCTGTGATCATCCTGATTTGCCTCCAGCAAAAGGAAGCCTGGCCGCCAAGATCATCTATCAGGGCATCCTGAAGATCGAAAATGCGGCTCCTCAAGAAGCGGGCAAAGGATGCGGTCTGTGCCTGGTGGAAGTGCAGGGAGAGACCGATCTCATAGGATCCTGCGCTACTGAGGTGCGACAGGGAATGATGGTGATCACGAAAATGACAGGATCAAAGCCAAGAGGCAGGAGAATCTGATTCCCATCCTTGCCCGTCATCGTCATGCGTGTCTCACCTGCGCGCAACAGGAAGGGTGCAGCCGCAGCCAGTGTTCGTCCAATGTTCCTGAGAACGAGAGGTGCTGCACCCAGTTCGGACATTGTGAACTGCAAAATGTAGCCAACTACATCGGGATTTCGCCGAAAACCCCCAAATGGGTTCCCACCACCTTTGCCGTCATCGACCATCATCCCCTCTTCATCAGGGACTACAATCTGTGCATCGGCTGCACCCGATGTGTTCGAGCGTGCCGTGACCTCATGGGGATTGAGGCCATCGGCTTTGTCTATGAGGCAAAAGGTTTGGCCCAGGTGGGCTCTCTGGGGCCGACTCTGGAGGAATCAGCCTGCAAGTACTGCACAGCCTGCGTCGAGGTGTGCCCCACCGGAGCCTTGATGGACAAGGCTGTTCGGCCTGGCAAGGAAGCAGAGGACCTTGTCCCTTGTAAGGAAGCGTGCCCGGCTCACATGGATGTGCCCTCTTATCTGAGACTGATTGCTGCGGGCAAGAGAGATGAAGCGAATGCAGTGATCCGGGAGAAGGTGCCCTTCCCGGGAATCCTCGGGCGTGTATGCATTCATCCCCGCGAAGAGAAATGCCGCAGGGGAGAGGTGAATGAGCCCATAGCCATCTGTGCTCTGAAGAGATTCGCTGCAGATGGCGAGCAGGGTCTCTGGAAGCGGAATACAAGAATCGAGGGGAACACAGGGAAAAAGGTGGCGGTCGTCGGGTCCGGCCCTGCAGGGCTCACGGCTGCTTTCTATCTCAGGAAAAAAGGTCATGCGGTGACGGTCTTCGAGGCGCGGAGCAAAGCGGGTGGAATGATGCGCTATGGCATCCCGGGGTATCGCCTGCCGGATGATTTGCTGGATAAGGAGATCAGCGACATTCTGGCCCTGGGTGTTGAATTCCGGCCGAACCAGGCCTTGGGGAAGAACTTCACCATCGAGCAACTCAGGGGTCAGGGCTATGATGCCGTATTCCTTGGGTTGGGCGCACAGCTGAGCAGGCGCATTCCTCTGGAGGGCGCTGATTCTCCGGGCGTATTGTGGGGGGTGGATTTCCTGTCACGAGTTGCTGAAGGGGAAAAAATCCGACTGAAGGATCGGGTCATCGTGATCGGGGGAGGCAATGTCGCTGTGGACCTGGCGTTGACCGCCATGCGGTGCGGTGCAAGGGACGTGACCATGGTCTGTCTGGAGTCCCGAGAACAGATGCCAGCTCATGAGTGGGAGATTGAGGGCGCCCTCGCGGAGGGAGTCAAACTCATTCCTTCATGGGGACCTCATAAGGTTATCAGAGATAACGGCCGGGTCACAGGAATGGAGATCATTCACTGCGTCTCTGTTTTTGACGATCAGTGCGTGTTCAACCCGAGATTTGACGAAACGAAGAAGACCATCGAAGGGGACCAGGTGATCCTGGCCATAGGACAGGCTTCGGATCTCTCCTTTCTTGGGACGGGCAGCGCTATAGCAGCCAAGCGTGGGGTCATTGTGGTGGATGAGGCAACCCTTGAAACAGGCATGAGCGGTGTCTACGCCGGAGGGGACATCGCAGCAGCGCCTAGCGCCATCATCCATGCCATTGCTGCTGGTCGAAAGGCCGCCTCCAGTATTGATAAAGCCCTTGGCGGAACCGGCGATATCGAAGAAGTGCTCCTTGAAACAGGTGCGCCCAGCCAGTATCTCGGCAGAGATGAAGGTTTTGCCGCCTGGGCGAGGGTGAAAGTCCCTGAACTGGATCTGAAAGTGAGGCATCTGGAATTCCAGGAAGTCTCCCTGGGGTACGGGGATGGAGAGGCGGTGGCAGAAGCGAAGCGCTGCCTCCAGTGTGACCTGCGCCTATACATGGAATGCAATCCTTCTCCACCTGAAAAACGGCTAGCCTTTAAGAAAGAGAATATCCAACAGGTATCCGAAGTAGAGGGCGTGTTTCAGCTTTATGACGCGGATCAAAATGTCCTCGCCATCAAGGGAACGGTCAACCTCAGGAAAGAACTCTTGATCGCCCTGGAGGATTATGAAAAGGCCTCATGGTTTGATTTCGAAGAAGACAAGATGTACTCCAAGCGGGAGAGCGAGCTGATCCAGAAGTATCTCCAGGAGCATGGCAAGATGCCTGGTGGATCTCGTCAATTCTTCTAAGATAGGTCTCACGCTTCCTGGCTGACTTGACAGATCCGGTGTTGTCCTTGACTACCGCGACTGATCCTCTTGTAGCGCCCATCAATATCTCGCAGGCTACCATGAATGTCGAATGCATCTTTTCGGGTACCACCCGCCTCACCTGATCGAGCCACGCGAGG
The DNA here is from genome assembly GCA_024641835.1 of Deltaproteobacteria bacterium. Lineage (GTDB taxonomy): Bacteria > Desulfobacterota > DSM-4660 > Desulfatiglandales > HGW-15 > JAHECH01. The sequence goes on along the minus strand of JAHECH010000072.1, from coordinate 4,222 downwards.
CCTGCGTCGCTCTTTTCAAGGACCTTGAGGCTCATATCCACGATATTGCTGAAGAGCGTTTTCTGTTCTGCTCTGCCACCGGATTTTCGTGATTGAGCGAATTTCTTGTAGGTTGCAGGATCTTCTGTAATGAGTTTCTCCGCATCCTCAAGAAGTCGCTCCGGCTCTCTTCTAATACCAAGGAGGTTTCGCTGAAGATCAGGGTTCCTTCCGCTTTTGACTTCCTGCAGAAGAACTTTATAAATAAGGCCGAGCCCCAGACACGCTGTGATGCGGCTTCCCCCACAGATAAGCCGTAGAAAAGACCAGCCCGGGAGACTTGGAGCGTAGGAAAAGGCATCATCGGCCGGTTAAGTTAGCGCCAATGCCCGGCGAGGGTGGGGTTTCAGGATCTCTAGAGGAACTCTTGAGACGCGATACTAGGTCAGGAGGGATTGACCTGAAATCGGGAGTCGTCAGCAATAGGCTCGTCTTCTTGCTCTTCGACATATTGTCGGATCATCTCATCCGTCATGTCTTCAGAGCTCACTGCGAGATACCCTCGTGACCAGAGGTATCCGCCCGAAAACTGACTTCGCAGATGGGCAAACTCCGACAGCAACATCTGGGAGCTCGTGTCTTTGAGCCACTGTATGACCTGGTTGACATTCTGGGTTGGCCCATGGGCGAGGAACAGGTGAATATGGTCGCTCGATACCTTTCCAGCGATGATTTCCATCTCATGCTCCAGAGCGATCTGGCGCAGGACATCCCTGGTCCGGATTGCGACTTGGCCGATCAGCACCCTTCTCCGGTATTTCGGAACCCAAACCAGGTTGACCTTCAGGGCGGTCTTTGGATACGCCTGAAGCTTGAAGAATCTCCCGGCTGCCACCTGCGCCCTTTCTTCGACATTTTCTTTGCCCGGGGGAACCGTGACACCGGGCTTGTCTTTCACGATCTTTCCACGCATGTTCTGTACAACTCTGCCGAAGCTCCGGTCTCCTTCCAGTGTCACTACTTCAACCTTTCCGTCCTCTCTCGAATGATAGACCGTGTTGAAGCTTGATAGCAGAGGATAGTACTCGCCTCTGATGTCCTGGTAGAGGTCTACCCGCATGTGACTCTCTTGGGGATCGTCGGCGCTCACAACACCCAGCAATCCTTCTTTTTCGATCACCTTGTAAGCCCCTTTTCTCGACCTATATCCGACGTAATCACCGCTTAGATGATGCACATATACATCCGCATCATAAGGATAGAGGACCCCTTTTACCAATTCATATGTATGCCCTTTCCGAAGGCTCAGCTTTCTTCGGGATGTCAGTATGGGTCGCCAGGATGTGAGGTTGTCAGGGTTATGGGTAAAGAAGATCGTTTCATAGGGAGCGTTGGCAATATCGGCATAGTCCGTGTGGACAATGCTGTTTTTGCGAGCCACATCGTGGATGATCACGGAATCCTTGTATGCGGACATGGCGTTTTCGTAGCGCTCGCGACTCCAAGTTCTCTCGATGAAATCATTGATGTCCCCCATGACAATGGAGCTCTCTTCAAATTCTTTTCTGCTGATAGCGGTGAATTTTTGAGGCCGGTATTCCTCCCAAAGCTCTCGCCATAGGGAGGGTTTGTATACCGTATCCGCACTGAAGAAAAGACTGTTCTCTTCAGTCATGAACTTGAAAGCGATGGTCGGTACGCCGTGCCAGACCGTGGACTTCATGGCTTGGACCGTCAACCCAGCCTTTTCCTCATGAAAAATATTCTTGTGTTTTTCATAGAAGATCTCCGACTCAAAACAATAATAGCTCTCAGGCTCCACCCACTCCCCGCTCTCATCATCCTTGAAAAGGAGCCTGGGACGCGTTACCGCCGGGTTGATGAAGATTTTTGCCCTTTCAGGTCCGATGGCATTGCCTTGTCTGTCTTCAACCTCGTAATAGTAAGAACCGCTGTTCGCCCTTTTCAGGTTGATGAAGTACTTGCTTCTGGGGCCTATGATGACGGGTTCAACCATGTTCTCATAGGGGATATCAACGATTCTCTTGGAGTCCAGGGATAGGGACCTTTCGAGTGCGCCTTTTGAGTTCTTCGCATATTCGTCGAGGATGGTTTCTGAGGAAATGAGCCTCACCTTGTGCTTGACCAGGGGATTGTAGAACGTGAAAAGGACAATATCCGTATACCATCGTTTATGGTCTTCGTGGGAGTGAGTTGCAAAAATGCCTTTGATCTCGGCAATGCCTTGGTATCCGAGATATGGGAAGATGGGTGTCCCGCAGTCCACGAGGTAAGATTGCCCGTTGACGGTGAGCATGTAACAACTGCTCTCGCCCATCAGGGAAAAGGGACTCGTATTCCCTATGACTTCAAACTCAATATCCCGATTCATCATCGAACCTGCGGTTGAGTTCCTTCCGTAAACACCTACGACCTCGCGGACTAGGGTGACATCTCCGTTGCGACGCCGAAGACCGAAGTCTCCTGCGGTTTTTTCCTATACCACCTTTACGTTGTAAGTCACCACAGGATCACGCAAGCCCGCCACCTGGATAGCGCCCACTTTTTCCACTTGGACCAGGTGTTTGACCTTGCTGTAAGTCCTCTGGCTGATGAGGATTTGCGCGGGTCTTGCGAGGGACTCAAGGCGGGAGGCGACGTTAACTTGGTTTCCGATGACCGTGTAATCCTTGTGGGTGTCTGACCCGATGTTCCCCACGGTCATATATCCTGTGTTGATTCCAATGCCAACGCCGAATTCATGACCGTACTCGAGCCATTGATCTTTCAGCTCACAGACCTTCTTTTGCATCTCGATGGCCATGAGCACAGCTTTCTCCGCATGATCAGCAGTGGGAATGGGGTCTCCAAAAAAGATGAGCAGGCCGTCACCGATGATCTTGTTCAGGGTGCCGTCATACTGGTGGATCAATTTCGTCATTTCGCCAATATACTTGTCCAGGAGAGGGAACAATTCCTCAGGTTCGAGATTTTCTGTATAGGAGGAGAAATTCCGGATATCCGTGAACATCACGGTCATCATTTTTCGTTGAGGTTCAGCACCGAGTCTATCTCCGGAGGAGAGGATCCTCTCGCAGAGCTTGGGAGAGAGATAGCGCCTCAATTCATTGTACCTCCGCAGTTCTTCCACATGCTCCTTCACCTTGGCCTCAAGGCCCTCGTTGAAATGAAGAAGGGCTTCCTGAGCATTCTTCAGTTCTCTGGTCCGCTCATCCACTTTTTGTTCAAGGGTCCTGGCGTATTCATCTACTCTTGACTTAGCCTCTTTCACTTCCACGTTTGCCCTTGCCAGTTCCTGGTAGGCCTGGTTTCTTGCGGCTATGGTTTCCCTCAATCGATCAACGGTCTCTATGAGCCCTGCGCCGTTTTCCTGGTGTGTTCTATGGATCGGGAGAATATGGGAAAGACGGTCTACGAATGAGAACCTGTCATAGGTGACATCCAGGATGAAATAGGGGGCCTTGTAAATCTCGCCCGCCTTGAGGAGAATCCTGTCTGAGACCTGCACTGTTTCCGTTATGAGGAGACCGTCTTTCCGATTCCCATTATTCTTTAGCGCGTCTTGGGAATAGCCCGTATATCTACCTTGAAAGACATATTGACCATTCACAGAATCTGGATCGAGTAGGATTTTCTTCCCCACCACTCTTCTTTGGCCGGCATCAGGGTTCTTTACGGTCATAAGATCCTTATCCATTCTCAGGTCAAGATCAAAGGCAGCGAGGTCGGGCTCTTCTTTAAACAGGATTTCCGGGTCATAAGCAGTGAGAAGCTCTTTGATGGTGGCCGGCTTAAGCCCCCAGAGCGTAGGAATCGATGCGATGAGACCCCGTGTGAAGGTATGCCCGATATAATCCTTGTTCACATCGATGTCGTCATGGTAAGTGAGCTTCAACAGGGTCCGGATCTTGCCTGTTGTTTTGTCGTATGAAGGCGGAGCGACGACCTCGATCTCTTTCATGTCTGAAAAATTCTTGCTGAAAAAGGGGAGTCTCTTGAAACCGTCGCTTGGGCTGGAGAAGATTTTGACAAAATAGTCAAAACTTCCCCAGGATCGGAGATGCGCGGAGGAGTAGCCACAGTGGAAATAGAAGTAGCGTTCTCCCACCATGCTTTTAGCCCTTCGGAAAAGCCCATGAAAATTCTCAGCGGTCGTCCATTCGTGCTCGTTGAGAAAGAAATCTTCTGGCGATGAAAAGCGATCAGTGGGGTAGGGAAGGCC